>CAYSJP010000043.1:0-12433 GCA_964431395.1 uncultured Halobacteriales archaeon | reverse complement strand
ACGGCAGTCAAAAAGCGACCCTCGCTCGATTGTGCCTGCTCACCGTGGCAGACAGAGCAGGCAGGCCGATGGCACGGCCCGTGCCCGGACGCGGGGAAACCCGCGACCGGGGGCATCCCTGCCGTCTCTTCGAGACAAACGGGATGCACGCGGCAAGGGGATACCGCGTCCACTCGGACGCCGAAGACGCCACATCCCTCTCGGGACCCACGTCGTGCGCACGAACCTGGTATCGCCCCGCCGGACCCCGTTCGGCAGGCGAGACGTTGCCAGCGGCGACACGGGACCGGCCCGCTGTCCCACGCTGGAATCCTCGCGCTTCAGCGCGCGGAGGATGTCAACACGTTCACGGCGGTGAACGGGAGTGACGATCACCGGTAAGATGCCTGTAGCAGTGGTACGCGACGCTCCCGAAGCACAAACGGTTTGCCCGCAACGCACTATCCGTAGAGCGTGGAGGAGACGCCGGAAGGCACCCCGGTCGGCGTCGACGACCCCTACGAGCACGCCGGCGTCTGTGACCACTGTACCGGCGAGGGCACCTGCCGGTTCGCGTTCGACCACCCCGAGGCCGACCCGGCGTTCGCCCGCGAGCGCCGCGCCGAGGAGTTCGCCTGTCCGGTCGTCTCCGATCCGGGGCCGGACTGGGAGTGGCCCGACTGCCCGCATTTCCGGTCCCGATCCACGAACGAGGAGTGCGAGCGCTGCGGGCTGGCGGAGCGCCGGATGGCCCACGACGACGCCCGACCCCTGCTAGAGGAACACCACCTCGCGTACCCGGACGGCGAGCGCGGTCACGAGATCACGGTGTACCTCTGCCGGTGGTGTCACGCGAAGGTGCACGACTCCTTCGGGCGGATCACCGACGACGTCGAGCCCGGCCCGGAGGCCATCGCGGCACGCGAGGGGCGACGGAGCGAGGAACTCGACGAACTCGCGTTCGACACCGCGGCGGAACGGTTCGACGAGGACGGGTGACCCCGGTTCGGACGGGCCCGCCGCCGGAACCCTTCTGTCGGTCCGGTCCCGATGTGAGGTATGAATGACGACTACCGGACCGCGGCGGTCGGGGCACTGGCCGAACGCGAGTACCAGAACGCCGGAGACGCGTACGCCCGATCCGGGTGGGCCCGACTGGCCGAACCCCGGGAGGGGCGCTCCCCGTTCGACGCCGACGAGAAGGGGTGGGTGGGCGGCGCCCTCCAGCAGATGGTCCTGTCGGGGTTGAGCTACCGCGTGGCCGGACGCGACGACCGCGCCAGCCGGCGGGCCCGCGAGGGAATCGCCGTGGCTCGCGACCTCGAACACGCGCTGGATCGGCCCGAACAGCGCGCTTGCCTGCGGGAGTTCGCCGCGGATTTCCGCGTCGTCGGTGGACTGGACGGCGCCGATTCGGCGTACGGCGAGGCCGAGTCGGCATACCGGTCGGCCGGCGACGCGGTCACCGACCCCCGGACCGTAACGACGACCCCGCTGTTCCAGGCGGCCGCGGCCCCGCTCAAGCAGGTCGCGAGGGGGCTCTCGAACGGCGAGATCGCGGTGTCCTGGGAGGACCTCCACGGTCCGGACCCGGGTGATGCCGGACGGTTCCTCGCCCGCCGCGCCGGGTTCAAGCGCCAGCGGTTCCCGGGCCTCCTCGAGGGGGCCATCGAGGCCGGGACGCTGGCCGCCCCCCGCGGGACGACCGCGTACAACGACGCGAACTTCCGCTGTCCGGACTGTTCGGCGACCGACGTCAACTGGGTCTACGACCACGTGCTCTGTCTGCGCTGCTCGACGCCGATGGTCGATCGCTGACGTGCGGGCCCGCGGCGGTCCGCGCCGGCGGCCGGGACGTCCCGGCGATGGAAGCCGGCGCCGACTAAAACTCGAGCTCGATCTCGTGGAAGAACTCGTGGCGGTCGTCGTCCGCGGGTGTCGGGGGCGGGGCGCGCTTGTGGGCGGTTGCGGCGTGTCGTCTCGCGCACGCCCGAACCAGGTCCCGGTCGGCGCCCGTCTCCGTCGCGGTCCGGGACAGGCCCTTGTCCTCGTCGATCAGCCTGTACAGGATCGGGTCGATCACCTCCGGCGGCTGACCCTCGCCGGGTTCGTACCCCGGGACCGGGACGGAGATGGTCTCGAAGAGTCCGTCCGGGAGGTCGAGGTGGTCGGCGAGGGCACGGACCTCGGTCTCGTAGCGGTGCCCGAGCGGGAGCAGGTCACCCACCGCGGTCCCCCCCTTCGTCGCGGTGCCCAGGAGCCACCGCGTCCGGTTGAGCGTTCCGGCGACCAGGCGCCCCCCGGTGTCGGCGGCGTAGTACAGCGCCGTCATCCGGAGGCGCTCCCTCGCCCGGCCGGCCGCCGGCGCGCCGTTGTCGGGGTGAATCACCGGCGCGACCACGTCCTCGAACCGGTCGAGAAGGGGTTCGATCGGCACCTCGCGACACTCGATTCCGAGTCCGCTCGCGAGGAGACGGCCCCCGACCGTCTCCGAGGATCCGTCCCGGACCGGGCGGACCCCCCGGACCCGCTCCGGGCCGAGGGCGTCGGCAGCGAGCACCGCGATCACCGCGGGCTCGAGCGCATCGTCCAGCCAGACGACGAGCCCCTCGTGGCCGCTCTCGATCACCCGGTCGCGGAGAAACGACCCGATCCGCTTGCGGGAGTCCTCGAGCCGCTCCGGTGCCGTCCGGAACGGTGTGGGGGCGTCGTCGGCCGTCATCGGGGGGAAAACCGTCCCGCCGCCGCACGGTCGAGGACACGCGCTGTGCTGACTCGACGGCGAAAACGGACGGCGGGACGGCCATGGCGGCGGATCATCTAAACGGTGGCGTGTCGGGTGGTGCCGCGGGTGCACAACCGGTGCGGGCACCGCAGCACCGGACGGAAAGGGCGGGCGTCGCGCCGAGTCGGGGGTCGGTTATGGAGCCCGACGGACCCCCGCGATCCGGCACGACAGGGACAGGAGCCGGTCGGAAACGCCGGAGGCGTTGCGATCAGCGCCTGCCCCGGTCCACCCCCGCGTGCCGCTGACGCTCCGAGCAGATCGCCGCCCGGAGTCGCCCGTGTTTTTTCGCGTGTTTGGCGTTCATTCGTTCGATGCTAACCACGTTCAGTACACGTTCGGGGTATAGTATAACGCTTTTCCATAATCTTGTGGATATCGACAGTACTGTTCGATCGGAACATGAGACTCATTACTGTTTAAGGATGTTTGGTCACGCCGCGGCGGGATCCGGGTGTTCTTATATCACCCGGAGCTACCTCGGGGTGTATGAGTGAGCCACGGATCCTGATTCTCGGCCCGCCGGGTGCGGGAAAGGGGACACAGAGTTCGAACATCGCGGATGCGTTCGGCGTCGAGCACGTCACCACGGGCGACGCCCTCCGGGCGAACAAGGACATGGACATCTCCGGGCTGGACC
Organism: uncultured Halobacteriales archaeon; assembly: GCA_964431395.1. GTDB lineage: Archaea > Halobacteriota > Halobacteria > Halobacteriales > Hikarchaeaceae > CAYSJP01. Next base: position 9,029 of record CAYSJP010000043.1, on the reverse strand, counting down.
TGGAGTACGACACGCCGGGAGAGTACATGGACCGGGGAGAGCTCGTCCCCGACCGGGTCGTCGACGCGATGGTCGAGGAGGCGCTGGCCGATGCCGGGGGATTCGTTCTCGACGGCTACCCCCGCAACGAAGCCCAGGTCGACCACCTCGGGACGGTCACCGACCTCGACGTCGTCCTGTACCTGGACGTGAGCCACGAGGAGCTCATGGATCGGCTCACGGGCCGGCGCGTCTGTGCGGACTGTGGAGCGAACTATCACGCGGAGTACGATCCGCCGGAGGAGGACGGCGTCTGTGACAGCTGTGGCGGCGACATCTACCGCCGGGAGGACGACAACCCCGACTCGGTCGAGACCCGCATCGAGGAGTACGACACACAGACTGCACCGGTGATCGAGCACTACGAGGCGACGGGCGACCTCGTCCGGATCGACGGCGAGGACCCCCCGGACGACGTCTGGGAGCGGGTCCGGGCGGCGATCGAGGCCGAAACCGGCGACCACTGATAATGACTGTTGTAGTCTCTTACCGGTGAGCGCTGCCACCGGGGGAGGCGAGCACCGGTGCACAGCGACAACACTCGTTGTGAGCGCCCACTCACGCCGGAAACCTCGCCGTCGCGGTTCTCCGACGGTCACCGCGGCTCTCCGACGATTACTAAACCCCGGAGGTCGCATAGCCGACAATGGCGACCTGGAAGCGCGATGCGGCCAGCGGGCTGGTCATCCTCGTCCCGATCATCGTGACGCTGTACGTCGTCCTGTGGCTCTACGGGGCAATCGCCAACGTCCCGCTGCTCGAAACCGTCGTGGACGAGACCAACTTCACGCCGCTCCTGGTCGGCAACGAGACGATCTTCAGTGCCGCCGCCCAGGCGGAACTCGCGCGGGTCATCCTCACGTTGCTCCTGTTCGGTGCGCTCGTGTTGTCGATCGGTTACCTGATGCGGACCGCGGTGGGCGGAATCGTCGAGAGCGCCATCGACGACGTGATCAACCGGCTGCCCGGGTTGCGCATCGTCTACAACGCCTCGAAGATGGCCGTCGAGACCGCGTTGTCGGGCAGTAGTGACCTCCAGGCTCCGGTCAAACTCGAGACCTGGGACGGGATGCGCATGACCGCGTTCAAAACCGGCAAACAAACCGCCGACGGGCGCGAACTCGTCTTTCTGCCGACGGCGCCGAACATCACGACCGGGTTCGTGATCGAGGTCGAACCCGAGAACCTCACGGAGACCGACGAGCAGGTCGAGGAGGCGCTAACCCGGGTCCTCAGCGCGGGCTTCGGCGAGACGGATTCGGAGGTGACGATGGGAACGGTGGCCCCGGACGAGGACGACGAGCGTGGGGAGCCCACGCCCGCCTCCCGGTGACCGTGCCTGCGAGTGCGGTACGACCGGGTACGCCGGGCGGAGCGGAGCCGGACGACCCTGCCCGATCCCGCGGGAAAGACAGCGGGACGGTCCGCTACCCGACCGGGTGGTGTTCGACCGCTCCGGACGCCGTGTCGATCGTCGCGACGTGGTACCGGTCGTCGGCGCCCTCGATCGGCAGGCCGCCGGGGTTGCAGTGTGTCGTCCCGTCGTGTTCCTCGATCACCCGCTCGTGAGTGTGGCCCCTGCAGACGTAGTCGTACGCGCCCGAGGCGAGCAACGCGTCGACGATCGGCTCGGCGGTGCCGTGGTAGACGGCGAAGTCGGCCCCGGCGAGGGTGAGCTCGCCCATCTCCCCGAGATACGTCCCGAACTCCGAGATCGCGTCCGCGAGTCCCCACTCGCCGTCGTTGTTGCCACGGACCGCGTAGAACGCGAAGTCACGATCGAAGACGGCGGCGGTGAACGGGGCGACCACGTCGCCACAGTGGAGGACGGCGTCCACGCCGTGATTCTCGAAGGTTTCGACCGCCGACTGTGCGAGGTCGAGATCGTCGTGGGTGTCGGAAACGACGCCGACGAGCATGTCCTCACGTGTGACCGTCAGCAGCAAAACCCTGACGACCGACCGGAGGTACCCCCAAAATCGACTGGGGTTGGGAAACGGGGTTACTCCTGTATCACTTACTGGTTTGGAACCACTTTTATAACGGTTTGATGTGAAGTGGGTGTCGTACCATGATACCAACCGGTGCACCCTTGGCAACGATACTACAGGTAACGCAGGAGGACATGTTCGAACATGTCCTGAACGACGCCACCCTGGGCAGTTCGATTTACGTGAACATCGCCGTCGCGGGGCTGACGCTGCTCCTGTTCATGTATCTGGGCAGTGGCGTCGATGATCCCCGGGCGAAGCTCATCGTCGTCTCGGCGATGTCCGTCTCGGCCGTGTCGATCGCGAGCTACACGGGACTGGCGTCCGGACTGACGATAAGCGTCATCCAGATGCCCGAAGGCCACGCGCTTGCGGGCAATACGATCGACCTGGCCGGGGGCGGCCCGACCGATACCGCTGACGGGACCATTAGTCTCTGGGGCCGGTATCTGACGTGGGCCTTCTCCACGCCGTTCATCCTGATCGCGCTCGGCCTGATCGCCGGGACGAACATCACGAAGATCGTCACGGCGGTCGCCTTCGACGTCGGTATCATGATCACCGGCCTGGGCGCGGCCCTGACCACCTCGAGCTACGCGATGCGCTGGGCGTGGTACGCGATCAGTTGCTCGTTCTTCCTGGTCGTGGTGTACATCCTGCTGGTCGAGTGGCCCGAAGACGCCGCACGGACCGGAACAGCGGACATATTCAACACGCTGAGAAACCTGACCGTCGTCCTCTGGTTCGGTTACACGATCTGGTGGGGCATCGGCAACGAGGGCCTCGCGCTCATCGAAAGCTCCGGGATCACCTCCTGGGGGTACAGCGCCTTCGACCTCGTCGCCAAGTACGGGTTCAGCTTCCTGGTGATCAACTACGCGGTGAACAACGTCGACAAGGTCAGCCAGGGAGCCGACTACGGCTCCACCACCGATCTGGGTCCGGCCGACGACTGATAAGGACTGGTGTAGGCAGTCACCGCATCGACCGCCCGACTGCGGACGGTCGGAGCGGTAAAACGCTACAACAGTCATTATGAACGGTCGCAGTTCCCCGCCCGCCTCTTTCTCCCCGCTTTCGACCCGGTGAGCCGTCGGTCAATCGAGTCACGAGGGGTGCGTGGCACCGTCGCTTCCCGTCTTCCCGGGGTCGGGCACTCACCGCTCTCCCCCGACATCGACACCCGCCCGGGGAGTTTCTCACGGGGGTTCGGCCGGCGGGCACACGTCGAGTTCGGTGCGGATGATGGTACCGTCCTCTGCCACCGCGTCGATCCAGAGCCGGAACGGCGCCCGCTGTGGATCGGTGACGATGATCGCCTCGCCGTCCACGGTCACGTTCGGGGGGGCGTCGGGGCCGTCGCTGAACCGGGTCGCGGACACGTTGAACAGCGAACCCTCCATGGAGAGGTTCAGCCGCGCGCCGGCGGCGGGTTCGGACGTACTGACCGAGTCGACGCGATCCCCGTTCGTCACGGTTCGCTCGACGACCGCGGTGTCGGGGACGGACCGGACGTCGCGGTCCGCCGGCTCACACCCGTACTCGCCCAGAACGTCGGCCCCTCGATCGGGCGGTTCGTCGGACGCGGTCAGGGTGAAGTACAGCCCGCCCATCCCGATGACGAGACCGGCGACTCCGAGAAGCGCCACGGCGGCCGCGGCGATCCGGGAGCCCGTGCTGTCCCCGAACATCACCCTGTGGCGTCTTCCAGCGCCTCGACGGCGGCCAGCGGTTCGCCGGTCAGGGCCCGGATGTAGGCCCCGCCGGCGATCGAGACGTGTGAGAAATCCGTCTCCGAGAGGCCGTACATGCCGATCGCCCGGGAGGTGTCGCCGCCCCCGACCACGGAGAAACAGTCGGTGTCGGCGATGGCCGAGAGGACGCCGACGGTGCCCTCCGCGAAGCGCTCGTCCTCGAAGACGCCGAGCGCCCCCTTCACGAACACCGCCTCCGAGTCCCGGATCAGTGAGGCGTACGCCGCGACGGTGTCGGAGCCGACGTCGAGGTACGAGTCCTCCTTTTCGTCGACGTCCGCCACCGCGACCTCCGCCCGCTCGCCGTCCTCGCCCTCGTAGGCCAGGTCCGAGGCGAGGCTGATCTGGTCTCCGCGATCTTCCAGCACGGACTCGATCGTCGCCTCGTTTTCCGCCCACTGGGAGTCGTACAGGTCGGCGTCGTCCAGGTCGTAGCCGACGGGGTGGCCCGCCGCCCGGAGAAAGAGTTCGCCGGCGATCCCGCCCAGGCAGAACTGATCGACCGTCTCCCCGACGGCGTCCATCGCGTCGATCACGTCGGTGGCCTTCGTCCCGCCGACGACCATCGTCACCTGCCCGTCGAACTCCCGGCGGGCGATGGCGGTGTTGGCCTCGTACTCCGTCTCCATGACCCGCCCGGCGTAGGCGGGAAGCGCGGAGGGGAACCCGACGAGCGAGGCGTGTGAGCGATGCGCCGCCGAGTAGGCGTCGTTCACGTACGCGTCGAACTCCGGGCCGAGGGTCCGAACGAATCCGGTGTCCGCCTTCGCCTCGGGGGGCTCCTCGGGGAGTTCGTCGTCGGTCATGCGGGTGTTCTCCAGCAGCAGCACCTCGCCCGCATCGAGCGACCGGATCGCGTCGAGAGCCTCCTCGCCGTGGGTGTCGGCGGCGAAGTCCACGGGGTGATCGAGGTGGTCGGCGAGGATCTCGGCGTGTCCCGACAGGGAGACGAAGTCCTCGCGTCCGGGCCGGCCCTGGTGGGCCATGAGGGCGATCCGGTGGTCCTTGGCGATCAACTCACGGACCGTCTCGGCGTGCCGGGAGAACCGGCGGTTGTCCTGTGGGTCGCCGTCCTCGATGGGCGAGTTGAGGTCGACCCGGACGAGCAGGCGCTGCCCGGGGTCGAGGTCGTCGAGCGTTCGGAATCCTGTCATGCGCGAACGGAGGTCCGGCGGCGGGAAAAAACCGTCCGGTTCCGCCTGTTAGATCCCGACCTCGTGCCAGACGACCACCGTGCGGCAGTCGAGGGCCACGGCTGGACGGTCCGGGTGATGGGCCGGAACGACGAGACGGTGATCGTCGTCGTCTCGAAAAACGGCGTGTGACCGGCGTTAGTGCTCGTGTACGAACGATCCGGTGTCGAGCATCCGGTTGGCGAAGCCGAACTCGTTGTCGTACCAGGTGAGCACCTTCGCCATCTCCCCGCCGTTGATCACGTTCGTCGATTGCAGGTCCACCAGCGAGGAGACGGGCATACCGACGATGTCCGAGGAGACCAGTTCCTCGTCGGTGTAGCCCAGCACCCCGGCGAGTTCGCCGTCCGCGGCCGCCCGGAAGGCGTCGTTGATCGTGTCGGCGTCGGGATCGCCCTCGAGGTCGACGACGAGTTCGGTGATCGAGCCGTCGGGGACGGGCACCCGCATCGCCATGCCGTCGAGTTTCCCCTCGAGCTGGGGGAGGACCTCCGTCGTCGCCTTGGCCGCCCCGGTCGAGGTGGGGACGATGTTCTCCGCCGCGGACCGGCGGCGCCGGGGCTTGCGGTTGGGGCCGTCCACGAGGTTCTGTGACCCCGTGTAGGCGTGGACGGTCGTCAGCAGTCCCGTTTCGATCCCGAACGCGTCGTCGAGCACCTTCGCGATCGGCGCGATGCTGTTGGTGGTACAGGAGGCGTTGGAGACGACGTCCTGGCCCGAGTAGTCGTCGTGGTTGACGCCGTAGACGATCTGGAGGACGTCCTCATCGCCCTTCGGCGGCGCGGAGATGACGACCGTCTTGGCACCCGCTTTGAGGTGTGCGCTCGCGTCCTCGTGGGTCCGGAACAGCCCGGTGCACTCGAAGGCGACGTCGACGTCTCGTTCGTCCCACGGGAGTTCGGCGGGATCCTTCACGTCGAAGAGCGGGATCGTCTCCGTCCCGACGACGAGGTGACCGCCCTCGAGGGAGACGTCGGGGGTCGTCCCGTGGACCGTGTCGTACTCGAGCAGGTAGCGCATCTCCGCCTCGTCCATCACGTCGTTGATACCGACGATCTCGACGCGGTCGTCGGTCAGCGCGGCACGAAGCACGTTCCGGCCGATTCGGCCGAACCCGTTCAGGCCGATACGGATCGGCGCGGTCCCACCGTCGGTGAGTCGCCTGTTGCTCATGTCTCGAACGTGCTCGCGGTCGGGGTAAAGCACTTTTGAAACCCGTGTATCGGGCCGTTTCCGGATACGGCGCGCCGGCGGCGCCGCCCCGGTTGGCGCGTTCCGAAGGCTTATGCTTGGGCCGGAACTACCGTGACATATGAGAAGAGATCGGGACGACGACGATCCCTTCGACGAGGTGTTCCGGGAGATCGAGCGCCTCATGGATGAGATGATGGGTGTCGACGCCGAGATCGAGACGTCGATCGGCACCGGCGGGGGCGACGACACCCACGCCGACGTCCACGAGTACGACGACCGAATCACCGTGATCGCCGATCTGCCGGGCGTCGAGAAGAACGACATCGATCTCAAATGCGACGGCCGTGTCGTGTCGATCCGGGCAGCGAGCGACTCGCGATCCTACGAGGAGCGCGTCCAGCTTCCCGCCCGCGTCGACGAGCACTCCGCGGAGGCGACCTACAACAACGGCGTTCTCGAGGTCACCTTCGACCGCGCCGAGGACTCCGCGGACATCGACGTCTCGTAGCCGGTTCGGGCCCCGTTATCACTGCGCAGGGGCGCTTTCCTCGAAGGGCTGGACGACGACGAACCCGTCTCCGCCGGTGAAACTCATCTGGTAGCGCTCGCCGGACTCCTGACCGACCATGTCCGAGAGGCCCCTGTTGACATTGACGCTCGGCGAGACGCCGCTCCAGGCAACCGTGGCGTCCGGGTCCGTGCTGACCGGCGGCGTCAGAACGAGCGGATCACCGTGCACGGTGAGCGCGACGTTCCCGGGGCCCTTCAGGTAGACGTTCGTGAGCCCCCCGGCCGCTGCCCCGGCGAGGCTGTCGATGGTGCTGATCTCGTAGCTCACGTTCGACTCGAACGCGAGGATGTCGTCACCGTTGACCGTGATCTCCTCGCCACGGTCCATCTCGAGGACCACCACCTTCTTGCCCCCGTCGGCCAGGTACGCGTGGCCCGTCCCCTCGACGGACATGACCGGCGTCCCTTCGCCCGTCGCTTTCTCCTTGATGAACCCGGTGATGCCGCCCTCCGCCGAGGACTTTCCGGTGAACGAGAGGTCCCCCGTGTTCCCGATCATCGAACCCGCCTTGGCCATCACCTTTCCGTTCACTGCCACGTCCAGCGTGTAGCTGTTCTCCTTCTGAAACGTCTTGTCACTCTCGGTCGCTGCGTTCGAGGACTTGAACTGCTCAAGTTCCATGGGTTCTGGTGTCACCCGGTGAACCGTAGGCGACTATAATAATAAAATCGGTGGTGGTACCTCCCGTGTGGCCGGGCGCGAGGCGGTGTCGGCCCGTCTGTGTGTGGCCGCAGGTCCCCCGGCACGACACTCGGGTCACGTCCACGGGGTCGGGACGAGTTCGAACTCGAACAGGAGGTAGTAAACCGAGATGGCGAGCAGGACGGCACCGGCGACGGCGTTGACTGCACGCCGGTGGCTCGTCAGGGTGTCCAGTACGCGGTCACGCCAGGGCTCGGCGACGACCGCGAGGGCGAGCAGCGGCGCCGCCATGCCGACGCCGAAGGCGCCGAAGTTCGCGAGGCTGTTGAGCGGCGTCTCGAACAGGAACGCCCGGGCGAAAAACACCGAGATGAACCCCGGATTGCACGGCAGGACGATCGCGCCGAAAAAGGCGCCGTAGCCGAACGCCGACAGCGAGGGGTACCGTGTCCGGGGCGGTTCGACGGTCGGGAGCCGCGACTGTGGGTGGAGGTCAGCCAGCAGGACCACGCCCAGGAGCGCGAGCACCACGAACGCGGGCACGGAGACGCGCTCGACGATGCCCGTCAGTGACGTCTGCAGCACCGTCGTGAACACCACGCCGACCGCGGCCATGAAGCCGATGACCCCAAGCGCCACCAGCGCACCGAGGACGGCGACGGACGGGGCGTCCTCGTCCTGGTTCGACAGGAAAGCCAGAAAGCCCGGGTACAGAGGGAGGACACACACCGCGGTCAACGGGGTCGCCAGTCCGAGGCTGAACGACTCCGCGGCCTGGGAGAGGAGGCTCATGTCAGCAGTCGCTCGCGACCGACTCGATCTCCGACGCCGACAGGATGTTGCCGTCCCTGTACGTCACAGCCCCGCCCTCACAGGCGACGATGACGGGCGTGTTCGGCGCGACGGTCACGCTCGTCCCGAACGCATCGATGAGTGAGTCGGTCATCGTCGTCGGGGCGACCGCGAACCGCCAGTCGAACCCGTTGTCCGCCGCGTGCTGTTTCACCTTTCCGGCGTCCTCGTTCGGGTCGGTGTTGAGGGAGACCCGGGTGACCGTGCCCTCGAGGTCCGCGAAGCTGGTCGACTGTCGTTCGCACTTCGGACACCACACCGCGAACGACTGGATGGCCACCGGCCCGTCGAGGCCCCGGATCGTGAACGTCTCGTCGCTGCGGACGTCGGTCAACTCCGTCGTCCGCCACGCGGCGAGGTCCTCGGGCGGCGTTCCGGTTGCAGTCCCGCCCGTTTCCCCCATCCCGTCGCCCGTTCCGGTCACGTCCATCTCCTCGCCGGTCCCCGTTGGATCTTTCTCGGTCGACGTCGGATCCGTGGATCCGTCGCCGTCGCCCGTACAGCCCGCTGCTCCCGTGATCGCCACCCCGGCGGCCGCCGTCAGGAACGCCCGCCGCCGAATGCCGGTTCCCGCATCGGTCCGTGCCATGAGTGCCACTGGGTGGGAGACCCGTTTAACGATTTTTCGAATTCTCACCCAAATCTCGTCCAAATCCCCCGGCTTCCGCCCGTCTCGGCGCGGGGGTCGGGATGGACGGTTCGACGTGACCCGAGCCGGCGACGCGAACCGGTGGGGTATCCCGGATCAGCCCCGGGAACCGGTCGCAGTGTCCCGGATCAGTCCCGCGAGCCG
>CAYSJP010000042.1:5743-12582 GCA_964431395.1 uncultured Halobacteriales archaeon | reverse complement strand
CCCGAGTACGTATATCAACATACGGTTTATGCGACCGAGAGGAGACACTCCGGTCCGCAGTAAATGTACTAATTCAATCACTATTGCGGGAGACGAGCGCCATCAAGCCGACAGCGAGACCGCCGCCACGGGGGAACCGGTCATCGTCCGGTCGGGGGAGTGTCCAGTGGGACGCCTTCGTTACCCTGAACGGCTGACCGCCTCCCGGGGCCCGCGCCGTGGCGTCGCTAACCCGTCTGTAGCGTCTCGCAGAGCGGTTTGGCCGCCCTCCCGGAGTCGGGACCGGAGAGCCGGGCATTCCGCTTCGACCGGTGTCATCGGCTCTCGTCCCCGAACGTTTCGGAAACCCGAACCCAGGCCGTTCCCGGAGGGGGCTACAGGGGTCAACGACCGTCGAACCGGCGCGACCACCGTACGGGCCGGGCAGCGGCCCGTTCGGCTTCCGGCCGGGCGGGGAGTGGGCGTTCCACGGCCGCGTGGGCCGACCGGTCGAGATCGGAGCCGGCAATCGGGAACCGCCGATGACCGTTGGGAGGTCGATCGGGGAGTCCACCCGCGCCTGATGGCGTTCGAGACTCCGTGGTACCGTCCGATTTTGTGGGGATACACGGGCAGATAAGGGCCTTTATCCGGCCCTATGGCCCCAATATTGATGTTCCCGGGGGGTCTTCGGGGCCATATGGCGGGTGATTCGGACCGCGTCGCGGTCAAGACCTACGTTCCACGGTACCAGAAGGAGGTCTGGCAGGCACAGGCGGCTGCCATGGACATGTCCCAGAGCGAGTTCGTGCGGTCGATGGTCCAGGCTGGACGCCGTGGGTTCGATCCCGAGCCGGAAAGTCCGGGTTCTGCGGGCGCTACCCCCAGTGGTGAAGGTCTGGAAGACCGGGTCCTCGGGGTCGTGTCCTCGGAGGGGCCCCTCGAGTGGGACGAACTGGTCGGCGAACTCGTCGACGGCTTCGAGGACGAGCTCGAGGAGGTGCTCCAGCGCCTCCAGGCCGAAAACAGGATCCAGTACAGCGGTCGTCGGGGCGGATACACGAGGGGGGACCGTGAGTAGCAGCGTCGACCCGGATGCGGACCCCGACGACATCGAGGATCCGGTCGAGTACTTTCTCCGGGACCTCGCGTATCACGGCCGGAGCGACCGTACGCGGGCGGCGTACCGGCGTGTCCTCGAGCGGTTCGAGTCGTTCCTCGCGGCCGAGGGCGTGACGGGTGTGGTCGACGCCGGCCACCGGGAGTGTCTCGCCTGGGTCCACGACCTCCGGGCGTCCACCGCCGAGAGCACCGTTGCCACCTACGCCTCGTATCTGAACCGGTTCTACGACTACATGTCCCAGGTCGGGGTCCTCGGGGAGAACCCCATGGCGCTCGTCATGGCGGAGATGGAGGAGGGCATCGACACGGACCCCGCGCGTCGGGAGGTCTCCGTTCCGGAGATGCGGGAGTTCGTCCGGGGTGTCGTCCACCCGCTGGACCGCGCCGTTCTCCTCACGATGCTCAAGACGGGGATGCGGGTGGGCGAGCTGTGCAATCTGGACCTGCGTGACCTGTCGCCCGGCGACGGTGGGGTATGGGGGGCGTACGACACCACGCCGCGGGGGCAACTCGACGGGTACGACCGGACGTTGTACGTCGATTCCGGGATCCTGCGGGGGGACGTCGTCGGCGGCGAGAAGCGGACCGCCTCGAACAAACGAAAACGCTCGACGCTCCTGCCGGTCGACGACGAACTCGCCGACACGCTCCTGCGGTGGCTCGCGATCCGGCCGGACGCCCGTTCGGAGGCGGATCCGCTCTTCGTCAGCACGCGCGATGCCTGGGGGGCACGCCTGACGCCGGACATGGTGCGCTCGATCGTCGAGGACCACGCCCGGGAGCACGGCTGGTACCGCACCGGCGGCGGCGCCGAGGAGAACGTCACCCCCCACTACTTCCGGCACTTCTTCACGACGCACCTCCGGGACCGCACCGGTGATCGAGGAATCGTGAAATACCTCCGGGGCGACGTTGCCGAGGACATCATCGACACCTACACCCACAACTGGGGCGACCGGGTGCGCGAGGTGTACGAGGCGAACGTCTACTCGCTGCTGTGACCCCGGAATCCCGCTGACCGCCCTCATTAGTCGTATGAAATGCGACAAATGTCTGTACGATACCCGGCGCATAAACTTCATATTGCTATACAAACTGGAGGAGTCGGCGTCGCGATGCTGGCGCCGAGTGATGCTCCGGGGGCAGTATCGTGTTCCGGTGTTTCGATCCGTGATCGGTCCCGCCTGCTCGTTCGAGCGGACCCCGTCGATGAACCGGGTCGTGTGTGGCCCGCGTCACCACTGCCGGACTCCGGATCAGCGCGAAAACGTGCGTTCCTCGGTAGCATCCCTCGACTGGGGGTCTGCCCGGACGGTCACGAGGAGGCGTCTCCGTCCGGTCGGCGCTACCCGCCGCTGTCCTGGGCGACGACGAGGTCGAACGCCTCGTCGCCCGGTGCGTCGTCGGGGTTGAGGTAGCCGGCGGCGAAGGCGGTGTAGACGGTGCCGCCGTTGAGGCTGACGTCGAAGTCCGCAACGACGTCCCCGTCGTTGTTCTCCGTGTCACCACGGATCTCGACGGTGTAGTCGTTGGCCTCGACGGTCGTGTATCCGGACCCGGCGTACTCGACGCCGTCGAACAGGACGGCCTCGCCACCGGCCGCCGTGATGTCCACCGCCGGCGCGTCCGGGGAGACGTGAACCGCACGGAGCCGCGCGCTGTCGCCGTCGACCGCGGTGTTGTTATCCCGCAGCGGGAGTACCTCGAACGGCTGGCTGCCGTCCTCGCTGATCTCGCCGGCTGCGGTGAACGTGAAGTCCGAATTGGCGGTGACGTTGACGGTGTCGTCGAACACGGTCGTCGACGCGTCCCCGGCAGCGGTGATCTCGACGTCGTGGTTCCCCGCCGGGAGTTCGAGGTACTCGCTCACCGTGCCGAACGGGACGTCCTCGATGGCTGCGTCACCGTTCACGTACACGTCGACGTTGGGCGCGTCGGGCGACATGTGGGCGACCCGGGCGTTCCCGACGAGCGGGTCGCCGGTCACGTCTCCGCTCCGCTCGAGACCTTCGCGGCCCTCGACGACGAACCCGTTCGCGATCGAGAGGACCGCAGTGAGTTCCTCGGTGCCATCGGGGACGTCGAACTGGTAGGTCCAGGTTGAGTTCGCGTCCGCGAACCGCCAGTTACCGGGGCTATCGGTGGCGACGCTCCAGCGCTGGGAGCCGTTGTCCTCGATGAGGTAGTTCTCGATCTCCGCCTCGCTGTCGGCGTCGACGTAGTGGACGACCTCGCCGTCAGCGAGAACTTCCATCTCATAGAGGAGTGCGCCCCACCCGTCGCTGGTCCAGTAGTCGCTGAACTGGAGCTGGAAGTCGACGGCGTCCGCCCAATCGGAGAGGTCCAGTTCGACCTCGACTTCCTCACCGGGGAGTTCGCCGGGCGCGTCCTGGTCGGGCTCGAGGTCGTCGTAGTACTCGGGGGCGATGGCGAGTTCGGTGAAATCCGTCCCGATGTACGGGTCGACGAAAACCGCCTGTGTGGACTGGACGTCCGCGGTCTCCTCGCCGTCGCTGTAGGTGACGTCGGCGGTCAACTCGAACTCCTCGCCGGCAACCGAGGGGATCGACACCTCCCACTCGACGTCCTGGGAGGACTGGGATTCGAGCGTCTCGAAGGTGTTGCCCGAGGGGTTCGAGATCTCCCAGGCGTCGCTGGGCGCCTCCAAGGTCACCTCCCCGCTCTCGATGTCGAAGAGGTACGGGTTGGTGATCACACCCGAGATCGTCGTCGCGTTGGGCGATACGTTTAGCGTGCCGTCCGACACCCCATCGAAGGAGATCAACGGGGCGGGGTCCTCCGGCAACCTGCTTCCGGGTTCCGTCGTCGGTTGCGGCTCGGTAGTTTCCGGAGGGTCGGTGGTTTCGGGGGGGTCAGTGGTTCCGGGAGGGTCAGTGGTTTCGGTGGTTTCGGTGGTTTCGGTGGTATCGGTGGGCTCGTCGGTGTCGTCACCATCGCCGCCACATCCCGCCAGTCCCACTACGCCGACCGCACCCAGGGCCTTCAGGAATCGCCGTCGGTTCGCCGATTCGGTCGTTTTTTCATCATCAGAGGGTGAATCCATGTTCTCGACGAGCGAGCGAGCGCGAAAGTAGCTATCGGTTTCGCCTAAAAACATCGATCGTGGCCGGGACGGTCACCGAGACGCCGGGGTGAGAGGACCGGAGGGTACGGTCAGAGGGTTTCGGAACTCTCGCCGTTGGAGACGGTGATTCCGACGTTCGATCCACCGAGGAACGTCTTCTCGATGGCAACCTCCATGGCTCCGTTCGCCGACACGGTGATCGTCTCCTCGACGTCGGAGTCGGTGAACGAAACCGTGATTTCCTGGTCGGTGTCGGCGTAGTTCGCAACCGTGACCGTGAACGTGGCCCGTTCGCCCTGGCTGGCATCGGGGGTTCCGGTCAGCCGGGCCTCCCAGGGGAGCGCCCCGTCGTCGGTGTCGAGCGTCACGGTGCCCTCCTTGTTCGGCTGCTTGGGCGTGTAAATCGAGTACTCCGACCACGATATCGCCCCCCGCCAGTCGTCCTCCGATTCCCCGTCGTTGTCGTGTATGAGCAGGTCGAAGGGGATGCTGTCGCCGGCGGACGGCGCGTCGGAGTACATCGCGTTCCAGGGGACCGTCGCGTCGTAGGTGGTCGTGGTCCCCTCGCGACTCGTCTCCAGGTCGATCGCACCCGCCCCGGCCTCGGCGTTACCTGCCGGGTACTGCACGACTTCCGAGCCGTCCTCGGCGTGTCGCATGCCGTAGTCCGGGCCGTACGTGGCGCGCCCGTCGGCGGCCGTGGCCCACTGGACGCAGTCACCCTGCCACATTCCCGAACCCGGAACCGTGGTGTTGACGTCGTCGGTTTCGACGACCCGGATGTAGAAGTTGTCCTCGTCGTATCCGAGGTGCACGTCGGCGGACTTGTCGTCGGTCCCCCCGTAGTCGTCGACGGGGTTCTGGCTTCCGTCCCGGAGTTCGAACCCGTCCTCGGGGAGCGAGAACGCGACCTCGTCGGCGGCGCCGCCGCCGGTCTGTGGCACCATTGCGTGCCTGAACGTGGCGCCGAGGTCGTCCAGTGGGACCGATTCCGAGGACACCTCGGGAGGGGTCACGACGACGATCGGCTGCTCGAAGGACGTCTCGGCCTCGTCGGTGGCGGAGGAGTACGTGACCTCGACCGTCAGAGCGACTTCCCCGCTTGCCGACTCGGGAGCCGATATCTCCCACTCGGCGGTCTGGGTGGACTGCGACGTGAGTTCGTCGATGGTCGTCCCGCTCATCGGGGAGACCCCCCAGTCGTCGCTCGGGGGTTGAATCGTGACCTCGCCGCTGACCAGGTCGAACAGGTAGGGGTTCGTTACCGTCCCCGAGACGGTCGTCGAACTGCCCGAGTCGACTATCGGCGTCTCGTCGAACGACAGGAGGGTCGCGGGATCGTCCTGGGGAATGGTCCCACCCTCCGGTTCCGTCGTCGTGACGGGCTCCGTCGTCCCGGGTTCCGTCGTGGTCTCGGGTTCCGTCGTCGTGTCCGTGGGCGTCGGGGTCATCCCGTCGTCCGTGTCCGTGGGTGTATCCGTATCGTCGTCGCCGTCACCGCCACAGCCAGCGAGACCGACGATCGACAGCGCACCGAGACCCTTCAGAAACCGTCGCCTGTTCCGCGTGTCGCCGTGGATGTCCGAATCGGACATGTGAAAAAGCATTCCCAGGAAAGTAAAAATAACTAATGGTGTTCGAAAGTGATATATAACCTCGGTTGACGGACGTCCGGTGGTACCGACTCGCGTGATTCGGCCCGGACCACGACATCTTATATACCGAGGCACCCTGATTCGGTCCGTGAAACGGAACCGAGAGCCGGGGGCGTCCGGAGGCACGGACAGACGAACGATCCTGAGGCGACTGGCCGCCCTGGGAGTCGTGGGGCTCGCAGGCTGTAGTGGCGACGAACCCGGGGAGACGGAGACGCCGACCGGCACGGACGCCGGCGGAACGACGACGACGACGACGGACGCCGCCACGGACACGCCGACTCCAGGTCCGACCAGAACGCCACCGACTGTCGAGAGCCCGCCGCCGTCGGTGACGCCCGCGAACACGGCCGACCAGCCACCGTCGGACGCGACGGTGCTGTTCGGCGAGGGCGTCGACGGCTTGGAGCGGTGGCGGGCTGTCGGCGGCGGGGACCCGGGCTGGATCGTCGAGGACGACTACTTCGAGGTCGACCCCGGAGCGGGGTCGATCGAAACCGCCGACCCCATCGGTGACTGTCACCTCCACGTGGAGTTCACGGTCCCCGAGGAGTTCGCCGGCGAGACCAGCGGGAACAGCGGCGTGTTCATGATGGGCCAGTACGAGTTCCAGGTCCTCGACAACACGACGGTCGACGAGCCCAACAGCGGGATGGCGGGCACCTACTACCGCCAGACGGCGCCGCTTGCCGACCCCGCCCGGTCGTCGACGGAGTGGCAGACCTTCGACATACTGTGGCGCGCCCCCCGCTTCGACGGGATGGACGTGGCCGTCCCGGCCCGGACGACGATGATTTTCAACGGCGTCGTCACCAAGCCCCACATCAACGTCGCGGGCGCGACGACGGGCGGGGGACCGGGTGCGTACGCGCCCCACCCGACGGAACTCCCCCTCGAACTCCAGGACCACTCCGAGCCGGTTCGCTTCGGGAACGTCTGGTACCGACCCCTCCCCGAGGCGCGTGGCGCGGGGCAGTTCGACCCCAGTTACGGCTCGA
>CAYSJP010000042.1:0-5643 GCA_964431395.1 uncultured Halobacteriales archaeon | reverse complement strand
ACCACCAGCAGCCGGAGCACCCGCCCCGCGAACCCGACGAGATCGAGCGCATCGACCCCGGTGACGGACTCGGCGACCCCCCGTCCGACGCGACGGTCCTGCTCGAGGGCGGCGACCTGAGCGGCTGGGAGGGCCCCGACGGCGGCGATCCGGGCTGGCGAGAGGAGGACGGCTACGTCGCGGTCGAACCCGGCGCCGGGAACGTGGCGAGCGAGGAATCGTTCGGCGACGCGCGGGTCCACGCCGAGTTCCGGATCCCCGAGGACGTCCGCGGCGCCGGCAGGGGTCGGGGCAACAGCGGGATCCTGTTGGCCGACCGCTACGAGATCCAGGTGCTCGACAACCACGACAGCGACGCCGTGCCGGAGCGCTGGGTCGGCGCGTACACGGGTCAGACGGCGCCCCTCGCGAGCCCCACGCGACCGCCGGGCGAGTGGCAGTCGTTCGACGTCGTCTGGGAGGGGCCGCGGTTCGACCCCGAGGGGGCCGTCCTCGACCGGTACCCGCGGGTGACGGCGCTGTTGAACGGCGTGGTCGTCCAGAAGCGGCTGTATCTCGACGGTCCCAACGAAGGGGGCTCGGTCTCGACGTTCAGCGCACACGAGCCCGAACAGCCCCTCGGTCTCCAGGAGAACGGCGACGAGGTCCACTTCCGCAACGTCTGGTATCGCCCCTTCGCCTGATACCGACGCCCTCACCAGTACCCCCGTTGCCCGATCGAGCCTCCCGTGGTGGCGGCCGTCCCGTTCGACCGGTCGCGTCCCGTCCGAGACGTGCCCAGGGGACCCCGTTTCCGTCGAAAGGAGGGTTCGAAGGCGCCGCAGTCCCCGGGATTCACCACCAGGGGAAGATACGTGGTATATGACAAAGATTATTATGTAGAGATACACTGTTTGTACCCATGACGGAAGAACCAAACGGACAGGTAGACGACGGCAACTACCAGCGGCGGACGTTCATGGCGCTGCTCAGCGCCCTCGGCGTCACGGGGCTCGCGGGCTGTGGCGGTGACGACGACGGGGGCGGCGACACGCCGACCGACACGTCAACGGACGGTCCCGCGACGACGACGACAAGCGGTGGCGGCGGCGGGGACACGCCGACGCCGACTCCGACGGTAACGGAGACGCCACCCGAGCCAGCCGACATTCAGGACGGCGAGTTCACGTACTCCCGTCCCGGTGACGCTGGCGTCGTGTTCGGCGAGGGGGTCTCCGGGTTCGACGGTCTCACGGCCACTCCCCCGGACCTCGGGACCAGCGAGGTCCCGACCTACGAGGAGGACCCCAACACCGGGTGGGTGCTGGCGGACGGCAACGCGTACTTCCAGACGAAAAACGGCACCGGCAACAAGTGGTTTCGGGAGCCGATCGGTGACGTCCACCTCCACATCGAGTTCACGCCGCCGGACAACGCCGGCGACGCCAGCGGGCAACAGTCCGGCAACAGCGGGATCTTCCTGATGAACGCCTACGAGATCCAGGTGCTCAACAACTACGAGAACGACACGTACGGCGGCGGGTACGCCGGCGCGCTCTACCAGGACGCCCCGCCGCTGGTCGACCCCGCCCGTCCGCCGGACGAGTGGAACGCCTTCGACATCATCTGGCGCACCCCTGAGTTCGACGGCGACGGCAACGTGCTCACACCGGCCGCCTGTACCGTCTTCATGAACGGCGTCTGCATACTCCCGCACATCAACGTGCGCGGGCCGAACTTCGGTGGCGTCAGCCCCTACAGCCCCCACCCCGAGGAGGTGACGGTCCGGCTCCAGGACCACGCCGGGATCAGCGACGTGAGCTACCGGAACATCTGGTACCAGACCATCCCCGAGCAATCCGAGACCGGCAGCGACTCCTCGTTCCGCCAGCAGTACGAGTACGACGCCTTCGCGGACGTGAGCAGCACCGACGACTACATCTCCGAGCCGTTCCACGCCAGTTTCCCCGAGAACTACCGCGAGAACGAGGGCAACGACTACGGGCCGCCCGTCGTCGGTCCGGGGCCGGACCTCGCGGACCCGCCCGGCGACGGACAGTTATCGACCGCGCCGGACGACGCGACGGTCCTGCTGGAGGGCGGCGACATGAGCGGGTTCGCCGACCCCGGCTGGAACATCGGAGGCGACGGCGGGTTCGTCACGGTCGCACCCGGATCCGGGAACATAACGAGTTCGGAGTCGTTCGGTGACGCCCAGGTCCACGTGGAGTTCCGGATCCCGGAGGGCGCCGACAGTCCCGACAGCGGCGTCATCCTCGACGACCACTTCGAGATCAACATCGCCGCCGACGGCACCAGTGCCGAGGGCACCGGCGCGTTCACCTACCAGGCAGCACCCCTCAGGGACGCCACGCTGGCGGCCGGCGAGTGGCAGGCGTTCGACATCATCTACCAGGGCCCCGAGTTCGGCAGCGGCGGGGCAACCCTCGAGCGACCCGGTCGCGCGACGGTCCTGCTGAACGGCCAGGTCGTCCAAAAGCGGGTGTACTTCGACGGGCCCAACACCGGCGACAGCGTCGGCAGCTACGCGGACATCGGCGAGATGGGGCCGATCTCCCTCCAGGAGAACGGCTCGGAGGTCGATTTCAAGTACGTGTGGGCCCGGGAGTTGATCCCCGAACAGCAGCGCTCGTAGCGCCGACGCCGGCCGTCCGAAAGCATCAATCGTTATATACCGACACGCCGTTCCTGCCGACATGAGCCGCGATGCCGGTGGACGCGAGAGGGGCCTAAGAGCCACGCACAGACGAACTGTTCTGAAGGGGCTGGGCGCACTGTCGGTCGTCGGCCTCGCGGGCTGTGGCGGCGACGACGACGGCGACGCTACCGACACGCCCACCGACACCGACGGTGGGTCGACGCCGACCGAAACCACGTCGGAACCGACGACGACGGGTCCCGACACGACCGCGCCCGGAACGACGGTCACCACGACGGCACCGAGCGTGCCGCCGGGGGAGCAGCCGCCGTCGGTGACGCCCGGCGGGATCGACGTCGGGGCCGAACCGCCCTCGGACGCCGAAATCCTGTTCGGCGAGGGCGTGGACGGCCTCGAGAAGTGGACGGGCGGCTGGGACGTCGCCGAGGACGGCAGCTACTTCCGGATCGATGTCGGGTCCGGCGACATCCAGACCCGGGAAGCCTTCGGCGACTGCCACCTCCACGTCGAGTTCAGCCCGCCCGACGACTCGAGTGACACCGGACAGTCGAAGGGAAACAGCGGCGTGTTCATGGAGGGCCGCTACGAGTTCCAGGTGCTGAACAACTGGGAGAACGAGACCTACAGCCAGGGGATGGCCGGGTCGTACTACGCCCAGTCGCCGCCGCTGGTCGACCCGGCCCGCGCTTCCGAGGAGTGGCAGGCCTACGATATCATCTGGCGGGGCCCCCGCTTCGAGGACGGCGAGGTGGTCCACCCCGGAAGGGCAGTCCAGTTGTTCAACGGGGTGGTGACCCAGGTCCACCTGAACGTCGGCGGCCCGACGACCGCCTCGCTCAATCCCTACGAGCCCCACGACCGCGGCGGACAACTAAGACTCCAGGACCACGGCGACTCCGCGAACCGGTACCGCAACGTCTGGTACCGGCCGCTACCGGAGCCACGCCGCGACGCCGCGCTGCGCACCGACTACGACGAGAACTACCAGCAGCCGGAGTACTTCCCCTGGCCCGAGGAGTACCAGGGCGTGACCTCCGAGGCACGCGGCGACACGCCCGTCGCGGCGGTCGATCCCGGGCAGTGGCCGGACGATCCGCCGGCGGACGCGACGGTTCTGCTTTCGGGTGGGGACCTGAGCGGCTGGGAGGGCCCCGACGGCGGCGACCCGGGATGGACCGAGGCGGACGGCTACGTCGCCGTCGAACCCGGCGCCGGGGACATCAAGACCGGGGGGGGCTACGGCGACGGCCAGCTCCACGCCGAGTTCCGGATCCCCGAGGGATCCGCCGGCGCCGGCGACAGCGGGCTCCTGCTGGCGAACCGCTACGAGTTCCGGATCAGGGACAACCACGAGACGGTGTCACAGCCCGAACGGTGGGTCGGTGCGTACACCGGCCAGGCCGCACCGCTGGCCAGCCCCACGAGGCCGCCGGGCGAGTGGCAGACCCTCGACGTCGTCTGGGAGGGGCCGCGGTTCGAACGGGAGGGCCGGTCCCTCGTTCGCCCGGCCCGCGCGACGGTTCTGCTGAACGGCGTGGTCGTCCAGAAGCGCCTCGTCCTCGACGGCCAGAACGTCGGCGAGTCGGTCGAGTACGACCCCGATCGCGCACACCCGGCGGAGGCGCCGCTGGGCCTGCAGGAGAACGGCGACGAGGTCCACTTCCGCAACGTCTGGCACCGGTCGTTCTTCTGATCCCGAGGCCCGTTCGCCCGGGCGGTCGTGCCGGCAACGCGGACGACCGTCATGAGTATCGGGAGGATTTTATGCCCGTCCGCTGTGGTGGGACACATGGACGAGGACCCACGTCAGACTGATCAGTCGGGTGGCGCGAGCACGAACAGGCGGCGGTTCCTGAAGGGATTGGGCGCCCTGTCGGTCGTCGGTCTCGCGGGCTGTGGCGGCGACGGCGACGACGGGACGGACACCGACGGGGACACCCCCACCGAAACCGACGACGGGATGGGTGACACGCCCACCGACACGGCGACGGACACGGACACCCCGACCGACACGGACACTCCGACGGACACCATGACCGCGACGCCGGTGTTCCCGGATGACCCGTCGGAGCTCGTTTCGGTGTCCGGCTCCCCGCGGATCGCTCCCGGCGAGACGGCGACCGTGACCGGGACGATCCAGAACGCGTACCTGTTCACGGTGACGGGCGGGGAGTTCACGCTGGAGGCACCCAGCGGGGACTGGACGGTCGACGCGGTCACCGGCACCACCTTCGAGAGCCTCGACTCACAGGAGTCACAGGAGGTCGAGTGGGAAGTCACCGCCCCGGAGGACGCCGGGGGGAGCTTCGACCTGTCGATAAGCGGGACCTACCAGGGGCCGGAGGGCAGCGACACCGCCGAGGTGTCGATCACCCAGTCGATCGTGGTGCGGGCACCGGGCGAGGCGCCCCTCGGGATCGACTGTGGGGGCGGCCACTACGACGAGGTCCCCGTCATCGACGGGCTTCCGTTCCTCCCCACCGAGGACCAGCGCGCCGACATCGAATTCAGCGGCGTGAACGTCCAGCCGGTTCCGGAGGGCGATCGCTGGTGGCTCGACGGCGGGAACGTCACCGTCGACCCCCCGCCCAACGCGGCGACGAGCGATTCGACCACCGAGATCGACGACACCGAGTCCGACATCCTGTACCGCTCGGAGTGGTGGTCGACCGACGAGTACACCGTCACGGTCAACATCGAGAACGGCACCTACGACGTGATCTTCCACCTGGCGGAGATCGTCTTCGAGGATCCCGGGGTCCGCGTGTTCGGCGCGACGGTCAACGGCGAGACCGCCTTCGAGGAACTCGATCTCGCCGACGAGTACGGGATCGGCGTCGCGACGACGCGCACGCTCGAGGGGGTCGAGGTGACCGACGGCACGATCGAGATCGTTCTCGCGTCGTCGGTGGAGAACCCCAAGTGCAGCGGGATCGCGATCCGGGAGGCGTAGGCGCCGGCGTGCGGACCGGCGCGTGAATTCC
>CAYSJP010000041.1:3834-12792 GCA_964431395.1 uncultured Halobacteriales archaeon | reverse complement strand
TCGGAACACTCGTCCCTCACAGGAAGGGCGGGGTTTCCGCGCTGACTCAAGATGAGCCTGCGACACGACCTCGCAAACGGCATCATCTCGCTCGGCATCGGCGTCGCCATCACCAAGCTGACCGCGTCCGACGACGGGGGTCCCTACGACCTGTCGGACGTGGTGCTCTCGGTTGCCGTCGCGTCGTTCCTCTCGGGGTTTTTCACCAGCTACTTCGCGAATTGATGGGGCTCGATCCACCGGAGAAGCGCGTGGGTCACTGACCTTCGTCCGGGCCTTTCGATCAGGAGATTGAAAGGGCTGTCCGCCGTCGGGCCGGTGTGGTCTCCCGGAACGTCGTCGCGACGCTCGTGGGTTTCGTCGTCGGGGGGGTCATCCTGTCGGCGCTGGCGGTGGTCGTCGGCGTGGAGGACGTCGCCGTCGCGCTCGGGGGGGCGCGACCGCCGCTCGTTGCCCTCGTCGGCGTCTCCATCGTCGCCTGGCTGTGTTTCTGGGGGGTCGGCCTGTGGACGGTCCTGGCGGCCGTCGGGGAACGGGTCCCGCTCGTCGACGCCGTTCTCGTCCACGCCGGCGCCGCGTTCGCGAACAACGTCACTCCCTTCGGTCAGGTCGGGGGCGAGCCGGTGGCCGCGTGGCTGATCTCCGATATCGCCGGGAGTCCGTACGAGCGCTCGCTCGCGGCCATGACCAGCTTCGACACGCTCAACGGTGTGCCGTCTCTGTGTTTTGCCCTCCTCGGACTGGCTGCGTACGCGCTGGCGTCGGTGGTCGGCGAGCGTCTGCGGGCGCTGGCACTCGGCGTTTCGGCGCTCGCGGTGGCCGTGCCCGTCGTCGTCGGCGTCGCCTGGCGGTATCGCCGGCGCGTCGAGAGCTGGCTCGTCCGGGTCGTCGTGCCGATCGTCGAGGGACTCGCGCGATCGCTCCCGAAGGTCGATCCGGTCGACGCCGGGGACGTCGGGGAACGGATCGGAGGGTTCGTCGGAAGCATCGAGCGAATCGCCGTCGACGGGCCGCGACTCGCCCTCGCCATCGCCTTCTCGGCTGCAGGCTGGGGTGTCCAGGTGGCGGGTCTCTGGATCGCGCTCGAGGCGTTCGGCGCGACCGTTCCGGGGTACGTCCCGTTGTTCGTCGTCCCGCTCGGCACGATCGCGAGCGCGCTTCCGACGCCCGGCGGGCTCGGGGGGATCGAGACCGTCCAGGTGTCGCTGCTGACGCTCGCGACGGACGTCCCGGCGGCGACGATAGCGGCCGCGGTCGGGGTGTTCAGCGTCGGCGGGCTCGTGCTCACGGCCTCGGTCGGCGCCGCCGCGGTGGCGGCACTGCAGGTTCGCGAACGGGACCTCCGGGTTTTCTGATGGCGGCGCCCCGGTCTTCCGGGTTTCCTGCCGCCGCCGCACCGATCCTGCCGAGGTCCGCTCGTGCACGTGCCGGCCCCCCTCCCGGTGGCGCCGGTCGCTGTCCCCGTCCCCGTCACCGGTACCCGAGCGCGTCGAGCCGGTCCTCGATGTCTAACTGCTCGCCCGCGGCCAGCCCGCGGTCGGGAAAGTGTTTGCGGTAGGTCGCCCGGTCGTCCGGACCGAACGTCGGGTCGAGTTCGAGCGGATCGGCGGCGAGATCGTACAGTTCGGAGTCCCAGTCCCGGTCGGGATACTCGACGTACTTCTCCCCGGGGAGACGGACCGCGCGCGCCCAGTTCCTCCGGCGATGGAGGGACGCGCCACAGGCACGCATGTACGCGGGTCGATCGGTGACGTCGGCGGGCGGGAGGAGGGTCCGACCGTCGATCGTCCCGGAACCGTACGCCACTCCGGCGGCCGAGAGCAGGGTCGGGAGAACGTCCACCTGTCGGACCTGCGCCTCGACCGTCGCCGACTCGACCCCGGGCCCCGAGAGCACGAACGGAACGTTGGTGACGAACTCGAAGACGTTCTCCCCGTGTCCGTTCTCGAGGTAGTGGTCGGGCACCTCCGAATCCCGCTCCGTGACCGCGCGGTCGAGGCGGCCGACGGCTTCGCGGGTGTCGACGCCGCCGTAGTACCTGAGGCCGTCGCGGAGTGACTTCAGGGCGAGACGGACGAGGCTGTGGCGGTGCGTGATCGACTCCCCGTGGTCGCCGTGGACGGCGAGGAGGGTGTTCGCCGGCAGCGAAGCGAGGAGGTCTTCGAGCCTGCGGTCGAGCGCCGACAGCGCGCGGGCGTACGGGGTCGCGCCGTACGCCGGATCGTCGAACGCCGGCGGAACGTGAACGTCCTCGTGGAGTTCCCAGAGGTGGAGATACGCGGCGAAGGGTTCGGGGAGCGCCGCGAGTCGGTCCTGCGCCCGCTCGTGCCACGCCGAGAACAGCGACTCACCGGGCTCGCGGTAGCGGTAGTTCTCGAACCCGCGGTCGAGCCCGGTCTCCTCGAGGAGTGGCCCGGTCACGAGCGCCTCGGTGTGGTACCCGGCGTCCGCGAACCGCTCCGCGAACGACGCGACGCTCCCGGAGAGGCGCCCCTCGGACAGCGAGAGCACCCCGTTGCGCTCCGAGTACGTCCCCGAGAGGAGGCTCGCCACGCAGGGGCTCGTCGTCGTGGCGGTCGCGTGGAGGTTCGTCGCCACGAGGCCGCCATCGCGCAGGCCGTCCAGAAACGGCGTGTCGGCGGCTGGCCCGTCGAGGTGGTCCTCCCGGAGACAGTCCACACAGACCACCAGGACGTTCGGCGCGTCGCCACGCGGATCCCGGGGCACGTGTAGGGCCGCCACGGGCCGCGAGCATGATCCTTTCGTTTCCCCCGGGGGGTGAGTACTGACATCCGGGCCCCGGAGCCGATCACTGGTATCCGAGTTCCCGGAGGCGGTCCCGGACCTCGGTATCGTCCGCCCGCCCTGTGCTGGATTCGGTCCGAGAGTCCACCGGCTCGTAGGCCCGGCGGTCGGTCGCGGTGGTCTCCGCCCAGGGCACCTCACGGAGGGAACGCAGCGCGATCCCCGAGGCGTGACCGTAGATTCCACGCTCGCCGAACGCGTTCCCGTGATCGGCCGTCACGACCGTCCGCGGGGCATCGAGGTTCGACAGCAACAGCCGCACGTCCCTGAGGACGATCCGGAGGTTCTCGCGGTACGCCTCCCAGAGGCCGTTCACGGAGCACCGACCGAACCGGAGGTCGTCCCACACGGAGAGTGGTTCGTCACCGAACGCCTCGAGCGTCGTACCGGCCTCGCCATCCCGGGAGAGCGACGGGAAGTGTGGCTGCATGTAGTGGACGACGAGGCGGTCGAGTTCGTGTCGGCGCCCGGCCCGGATGGCCGCATCGGTGACGGGACGTGGCCGGACGGTTCCCTCGTCGTCGTCCCAGGCGTACCGCCAGACCTCGTCCAACAGCCCGAGGGCTTCCCCCTCGACGTGCGTGTCGCTGTACGGATTCGCCGTCACGTAACCGACCTCCGACAGGTCCGACCGGTCGCGCCGGCCGAAGACGGCCTCGAGCCACTCCGTCGAGGTTCCACCCGGCGAGATCCGACTCGTCCCGACCGGGAGGTCGTCTTCGCCGTCCACGACCTCCGCCCAGAGATCGGCCCGGCACGCGTCGAGCACGATCAGCAGGTCCCAGTCGGACTCGAAAACCGGGTCGGGGTCGAACCGGCGACCGTATCTGAGATACGACCGCCAGGTGAACTCGCGGACGGCTCCGAGACCCCCATGTCGGAGATGCCGGAGCGCCTCCGACAGGGGTCCCGGGAGGCGTGCCATACGTCCTATGCCTCAACCCCGGAACTTAATCCCTGCTATCGCACGGTCGTTTCGCACGATTGCCAACCGCGGGCCGCGGTTCTGTGGATTTATCACCGTCGGGCGTCCCGGGTGTCGTGTGAACAAGCGGACCGTCGTCCGGAGGGTTGCGATACTGGCGATCCTCGTGTCGGGGCTGTATCTCGGTGGGAGTGCGCTAACCGGGACCGAAAGCGGGCGTGCGGTGAGTGGGGCCGCGGAACAGCAGTCCGTGCCGTTCGGCGAGCGCGATCAGATCGTCCCGGAGCGCAACGGCGTCACCGTGATGACCGGACAGGGGTTCGCCAATCGCTCCGGCGACGCGCTGATAGCGTTCGCGCCCGACGGCCGCCCGCTGTATTACGAGAGCGAGTACGGCGATTACCAGGACGTGGATCCGTCACCGCGAGGTGTACGCACGGTCCTGTTCACCGCGACGGAGTATCGGTCCGCCGGTGAGTGCAACGCCGAAACCAGGTGTGCCCGTGACGTGATCGGGCTGGTGAACCTGACGACCGGGGACCGCGAGACGCTCTGGACGGAGACCTTCCAGCGCCGCCAGGCCGCGGGCATCCACGACGTCGATCGGATCAACGACACACACCTGCTCGTCGGCGGGTTCTACCGCGATCGGGTGTTCGTCCTGAACCACTCCTCCGGGATGATCACCTGGCAGTACAGCTTCCAGCAGGACTTCCCGATCGGGGGCGGCGGGCCGTTCCCGGGTGACTGGACACACCTGAACGACGTGGAACTGCTCCCCGACGGGACGGTGATGGCGAGCCCGCGAAACCAGGACCAGGTCGTGTTCATCGATCGCGAGGACGGGCTCATCGAAAACCGGACGCTGGGTTCCGACGATGCACACGACGTTCTCTACGAGCAACACAACCCCGATCACCTTCCGGCAGAACGCGGTGGCCCCGCAGTCGTGGTCGCCGACTCGGAGAACTACCGGATCGTGGAGTACCAGCGGTCCGACGGCGGGTGGAACAGAACGTGGACCTGGCAGGACGACAGGCTGGCGTGGCCGAGGGACGCCGACCGGCTGCCGAACGGCCACACGCTCATCACGGACACTCATGGCGGCCGGCTTCTCGAGGTCGACACCGAGGGGGAGATCGTCTGGCAGATCGACGCCGAGGGGCTGTACGAGGCCGAACGGCTCGGAACCGGCCCGGAAAGCCAGGGTGGCCGGAGCGCGTCGGCGCTGGGGCTGGAAAACAGGACCACCTCGACCGGCCCGTCAGAGGGTGGACTCACCCCCGAGTCGGTCGTCGAAGCACTCGTCCCGCGGCGGGTGCGAAGCGGGATCCTGTTCGTGTTGCCCGCATGGTTCGGGCCGGGGGAGATAACGGCCCTCGCGATCCTGGCTCCGATCGTCCCCACCTGGCTGCTCGTCGAGTTCTACTACTCGAGATACCGGGTGCGGTCGCCGATAACGAGGTCCTAATTCCGCCCGGCGTCGTCCCGACCCACCGCGCTCAGCCGGCCTCGAACTCGACCACGGCGATCCCGTTTTCGGGCCCTCTCGCGAGAACGGCGTGTGGGCGGTCGATCCGGTCGACCGCCCCGATCGGCACAATGGCGTACGAAACCCCGTCGTCGGTCGCCGGCCGACCGGTCTCCGCTCGCTCGAGCGTCCGATCCGCGTAAAACGAGACGGTCATCAGCGAACGCCTGGAGACGCCCTCCCGGGAGACGTACACCGTCTCCTCCGCCGGAACCTCCGCGGCGATCCGCGTCCCGATGTCGCGTTGCTCCTCGTTGTACGGCTCCGCGAGCGGCGCGCCGTAGGTGGCGGCCAACAGGACGACGACCCCGACACAGACCGCAATGTAGGCACTCCTCCGCCCCGACGGCGACCAGTCCGACCCCACGGCCGGGAGCAGACCTGCTCCGTCACCGGGCGACCCGACGCGTCCCCGGAGTCCGGCACCCAGTCGTCCGTCGGCGATGGCGGCCGGAACGTATCCGAGGAGCGTCGCCCCGGGAACGTACATCGGAAGCAGATACCAGGCGTGGTTCCCGCCGGCGACTGCGAAGGTGAGCGGGACGGCCGCCGCCCACCACACGAGCAGTAGCTTCTCGCGGTGCTGACGGGCCCCGTCCCGGCGCACGAACCGGAGGAGAACGACCAGCGCACAGACGAGTCCGGTGCCGAAAACGGGCAGCGCGTAGGGGTACGGCGGCGCGAAGATCCGGGCCACGTACCTGAAATACGGGTAGTTCATGAACCCGAAGACCGGCTCGACCCCCGGTCCTGACAGTTCCCCGGTGACGCGGGAGGCGACGCTCCGCAGGAAGTACTGGTCGACGAACGCCTCGCCGTGCGTGAGCCAGGCGTACAGGTGCCAGGGCAGCGCGACGACCACGGTCGTGGTGACGGCGGCGCCGGTCCAGACGGTGAGATAGGAGCGATACCGGTACGCCAGGACGGGCGCGAGGATCACGACGAACACGCCCGCAGCGACGCCTTTCGTCATGACCGCGAGGCCGGCGAACGCCCCGGCGGGAACGAGCAGCCGGGGACGCTCCCGGCCCCGCCAGGTGAGCCAGACGAACGCGCTTCCGAAGAACGCGAGCGTCGTGTCCGAGACGGCCGCGCGTCCGCCGTGGCTTCCGAGCAGGAGTCCCGGAAAGGCAAGCAAGGCGAGCGCGCCGGCGAAGCCGGCGCGGCGGTCGTACGTCCGGCTGCCGAGGTGGTAGACGATGCCGGCACAGCCGAGCGACGCGAGGGCGGTCGGCAGACGCGCCGCGAACTCCGTGACGCCGAGAACCGACATCGCGGCCGCCTGCAGCCAGTACACGAGGGGCGGTTTCGTCAGACGCGGGCCGAGTTCGAGACCATCTGTGTGTGTGTTGACCCGTATCTTCGGGTCCAGCCAGCTGCCGCCCTCCGCCATGTGGCTGGCGGGGGTCGCGTACCGGGACTCGTCCCAGACACGGATCGGGAGTTCGCCCAGTCCCTCCAGATACAGCCCGATCCAGGCCGCGACGATCACCGTCAAAAGGAGATGATCGACGCCGAGACGGCCGGGAACGGTCCCGATCCGGGGCCGGAGCCGTCGGACTCGCGTGCCGGGCGTCACTGGTCGGCCCGACCGCCGTACGTCCGCTCGATTCGGTAGGGCTGTTCGTCGCGGTACAGGACCCGCGTCAGCATCTCGGCGAGAACGCCGAACATCACGAGCTGGAAGCCAAACAGGATCAGGGCGATCGTGAGGACGAGCCGGGGGAGGTGTGGCCGCAGTGACTCCCCGAAGACGTACTTCATGATGACGGCGTGGAAACCAACGAGCCCGCCGGCGGTCAGCAGGAGGGAGCCGGCGCCGCCGAGGAGGTGAATCGGCCGCCGCGAGTACTTGTTCCAGAAGACGTGGAAGACGAGATCGACGAACCCCCTGAGCAGTCGCCCGTTTCCGTACTTCGTCGACCCGTGCTCGCGGGGACGGTGATCGACGGGTTCCTCCGTGATCGCGAATCCGCGATCGTAGAGCTTCGCCGGAATGTATCGGTGTCCCTCGCCCCGGAGCTGGATCTCCGCGACCGCCTCCCTGCGGTAGGCTTTGAGCGTGCACCCGAAATCGTGGATCTCCGGGCCGGTGTAGGTCGCGAGCGCCGTCTGGACCCGCGAGGGAATCGTCTTCGAGAGCGGATCGTCCCGGTCGGTCCGCCAGCCGCTCACGCAGTCGTACCCCTCGGTCAGCCCGTGGAGGAGGTTCGGGACGTCAGCCGGGTTGTTCTGGCCGTCGGCGTCGAGGGTGACGACGAACTCGCCGGCCGCCTCGTCGAAGCCGGCCCGGAGCGCCGCGCTCTGGCCGAAGTTCCCCCGGAGGAACACCCCCACGACCGGCGCGTGCTCCTCGGCGAGGGACTCGATGATGCCGGTCGTTCCGTCGGTGCTCCCGTCGTCGACGACGATGATCTCCACCGGGCGAAATCCGGACATCGCCCCGGAGGCGACCACGTCCATGATCTCCCCGACGAGCGGTCGGAGGTTACCCGCCTCGTCGTACGCCGGCAGGACGAACGACGTCTTGACGTCGGTCGCCCCACCTCTCGGAGCGTCGCCCCTCGGGACGGTCAGCTCCTCCTGGCGGGTTCCCCGCATGGTGGGGAGTCACCGTGCCGATCGGCAAAAACGTTGCTGACCGGCGGCCGGTGGCCACTCCCGCGTTCGACGTCCGATACCGAACGACATATGCCACCCGTCGTCGATCGTACCGTCCGGAGTTCCATGGATCGGGATCGCCTCCGGGCCGCCGCTCGAGTGGTGCTCAGCGTCGCGCTTCTGTGGTTCGTTCTGGGCTCCGTCGGGGTCGACGCGGTCGTCGCGAACCTCGCCGTTCTCCCCCCGGCCGCGCTCGCGGCCGCCCTCGGACTCGCCGTTTTAAACGTCGCGCTCAGCGCGTACAAGTGGCAGTTGCTCCTCCGCATCAGGGCCATCCGCCTGCCGTACCGGACGCTGCTGGCCTACTACTACGTCGGTCAGTTCTTCAACGCTTTTCTGCCGACGATGGTCGGCGGCGACGGCGTCCGGATCTACTACCTGCACGAGGCACACGACGCGGGACCGGACGCGGCGTCGTCGGTGATCGTCGAGCGGCTGACGGGGCTCGTGAGCGTCCTCGCCGTCGGGGGGATCGCGACCCTCCTCCTGGCGGATCGCATCCCGGCGACCGTCGTGTGGATCGTGGTGCTCGTCTGTGTCCCGGGCGTCGGCCTGCTGCTCGCGCTTCTGTTCACCGCCTTCGGGCGGCGGCTCTTCGAGCGGACGGTGTTCCGGATCGACCGGTTCGACCTGGGCGACCGGATCGCGTCCGTTTACGATGCCGTGTCCGCCTACCGGCACTCCGGGCGGGCGCTCCTCCCCGTGTTGCTCCTGTCGCTCCTGTTTCGGCTCGTGCTCGTCGTCAACAACTACGTCGTCGCGGTCGGCCTCGGCATGGACGTCCCGTTCGCGTTCTTTCTCGCGTTCGTCCCGCTCGTCGAACTGCTTCTCCTGATCCCGGTGTCGATCCAGGGCTTCGGCGTCCGGGAGACCAGCTACGTGTACCTGTTCGGGGCTGCGGGTGCGGCGGCCGACGTCTCGCTCGCGCTCGGCGTCGTCATGGGGCTCGTGCTGGGCGTGTTCAACAACGTCGTCGGGGGAGTCGTCTACGCGTCCAGCGGGATCCGATCGCGGTAGGTCGTGGTCACGGTTCGTG
>CAYSJP010000041.1:0-3734 GCA_964431395.1 uncultured Halobacteriales archaeon | reverse complement strand
CCTCCGAGAGGAGATTCCGTCGCTCCCCGGGGTCGGCCGTCAGGTGGTACAGTTCCTCCGTTCCCGCCTCGCGGTCGCGGA
This sequence comes from uncultured Halobacteriales archaeon, assembly GCA_964431395.1. Taxonomy (GTDB): domain Archaea; phylum Halobacteriota; class Halobacteria; order Halobacteriales; family Hikarchaeaceae; genus CAYSJP01. The sequence continues at coordinate 3,653 of CAYSJP010000041.1, read as the reverse complement.
TGAGCTTCCAGTCGGGCGTCCGGAGCGAGACCCGATCGCCGAACGTCGGATACGCCATCGCGTACACGGGGCGATCGGCCCGCGTCGGCCCGCCCTCGAACAGCGGCGCTCCGGCGGCCTCCAGTCCGTCGGCCCCCAGCAGGTCCAGCAGCGTCGGGAGGACGTCGATCGTCCTGACCTGCGCGTCGACGGTCCCGCGGGGAAGCGACTCGTGGGCGAACACCAGCGGAACGCGGAGTTCCTCGTCGTACAGGGTCCGACCGTGGCCGGTGTAGCCGTGATCCCCCAGGGCTTCGCCGTGGTCGCCGGTGAGCACGACCAGGGTCTCCTCGCGCAGTCCCCGGTCGTCCAGTGCCTCCAGTAACTCCCCGACGTGTCGGTCCACGTGCATCATCGCCGCGGTGTACTCGTCGTGGTCCCCGAGAAACTCCCCGGGGGCGTTCCGAGGCTCGTGGACGTCGAAGTAGTGTACCCAGCCGAAAAACGGCGCCGAGGTCTCCTCGAGTTGCTCGACGGTGTCGGCCGTGACGCTCCGGGCCGGCCGGCAGTGGAGGTCGATCAGCCCCACGTCACGCAGGAGGTTCTTCACCGTGTACCGGCCGATCCCGACGTTCTTGACCGCGCCGAACGCCGCATTGAACGCCTTCGTGTCGTATATCCGGCTCAGAATCGGGTACAGCGCGTCGTATCGACTCCCTCCGTCGACGTACCGGTCGAAGCCACGTCCGAGCCGGGAGTGTTCGTGAGCCAGATGATCCACGCTGACGACGCCGAACGTGTCGAGGCCGGCCGCCCGGAACCGCTCCGCCGCGACCGGTTCGGTCTCCGCCAATCCCCACCCGTTCTCCACGACTCCGTGATCGAGGGGGTACTGCCCGGTCATGAACGAGGTGAGGCTCGGATCCGTCGTGTTCGCCACGGTACACGTCGACTCGAAGGAGGTGCCGTGGTCGTCGAGATCCGCGAACGTCGGACACAGACCCGACTCGACCCCCTCGCGGAACCGGTCGGCGCGCAGGCAATCGACCGTGACGAGCAAAACGTTACGGATCTCGCTCATCGGCTCGATTGTCGCTCACGCGACCCCTAAGCGTGTTGCTTCCGTGTCCGGCCGGCGTCGTGTATAAATCCCGCTCGGCAAGAAACAGAATTGACTTACAGTAGTGGATTCACGCATCGTGTGTGTCGCCACACGTAGCCGTCGCACACTATCCGGAGGGAGCGGGTCACGCGACCCGGATGATGGCGATAGCCCGTGTTCTGGAAGAACGGGGTGCGACGGTTACACTCGCCGGCGGCGGATCCGGACGACGGTTCTACGGACCCAACGGGTACGCGGTGGCGGAGATGCCGAGTCTCAACTACGTCAGGGACTTCCAGGACGCCAGCGGTCCGGTCCAGGGCATCGCGCGCGTCCTGAAAAACAGCCTCCCGATGACCGGAAAGCGGGTGAAAGGGCTGATCCGGTGGCTCCGGCGCGAGGATCCCGACGCCGTCGTGACGGACGACATGTTCGCCGCGCTCGCGGCGACGTGGGTCGGGGTTCCGCTGTACGTGCTCACACACAACGGATCCGGGCTGTATCGCGACGTGATCGTCCAGCTCACGACCCGGGGGCTGACGTTCTGGCAGCGAATCGTCGCAAGGCGGTTTTTTTATCCGACCGTGTGGCCCCCCAGTGAAACCGATCCGCCGGACGTCTCCCGGGTTCCGCCCGTCGCACTCCGCCAGGGAAACGACACGGAACAACACGGCCCGGACGATCCCGGCGTGGTGGTCGTGCCCTCGACGTACTCGGAGGGGTTCGACGAACTGGCCGACCGGCTCCGGAACGCCGGGTATACCACGACCCACGTCGGGCGGGCCGACTGGAACCCCGTTCCGGCCATGCTCCCTATCCTTCGCCGTGCCGAGGCGGTCGTCTGTGCGGGGTACTCGACGGTCATGGAGGCTGCGGTCGCGGGAACGCCGTGCGTCGTCCGGCCGGCGACGAACGAACAGATGGGCGTCGCGGACCGGCTCCGGGGAGTCGAAGGGTTCCGCATCGTCGAGCGCTCCGAGGACGTCCTGAACGCGCTCCGGTCGTCGATCGGGGAGCCGGAGCACACGAACGGTGACCGCGTCGTCACCGAGCGGATTCTCGACGATCTCGAGGGCTGATCACGACGGTCGACCGATGGGCTTCCGGATCGGTTCAGCGCGCCAGCGAGACACCCCTGCGAATCCCGCCGACCAGTACCCGTCCGACGACGATTCCGAGCGCCAGCACGATCAGGGTGACACTCCAGGTCGGCATCCACGTCGGCGTGAACCACGGCACGACGTGTGTCCACTGCCTCGCGCTCCGGGTGAACAGCTCCGGGACGGGCGTCCAGTCGTCGATGACACCGACGACCGCCGACACGGATGGCAGCCCCGCCACTCCCGTGTTGGCCCCGCCGTCGAGTGTCACCGTTCCCACGGCTCCGAGGTCGCGCATCGTCGGTGCGTCGGAGGGCTCCTCGTACGCCGCCCGCCCCTCGTCGCCGTGAGCGACCCGTTCCGCGTCGTAGGTGGCCCAGGTGACGGCCGACTCCCAGACGACCTCGCCGTCGGGTGTCACCTCGATCACGCGGTGATTCATCGAGTCGACGATGAGCGTGTTTCCGTTCGGGAGCCGGTCAGCGTCGCGTGGCCAGGACAACCCCCCCGAGACCGCCCAGGTCTGCTCCCACTCGCCCTCTCCTGGCGGCCCACCGACGCGCTCGTATTCGACGACCCGGTCGTTCTCGGAGTCCGCGACCAGGATCGTCGGCGTGCCGTCGTCGGCTTCGAGGTACTGTGGGTTGTGCTGTTCGTACAGCGTCCCGTGGTCCTCGTCCCGGCCCAGCCGTAGTTCGATCGCCTTCGTCGAGCGGTCGATGGCGATCACCTGATCGAAATCGCGGGGCGAGACGAGAAACTCGCCCTCCCGGATCTGGTCGACGTCGTTGACGTGGGTCCAGTCGTCCGAGGTGACGCCTCCCGCGATGTCGTCGCGGTAGTGGTTCCTGAAGTACCACTTCCAGGTGACCTCCTCGCGGCTGCGATTGTAAACGAACACCCGATCCCCGCTCGGCTGATCCTGATCGTAGTTGATGCCGGCGACGAGGAGTTCGTCCCCGTTCATCAGGTCGACGTCGTGGATGTCGGAGAGATCGAACCGTTCGGTCCAGACGCGGTTCCCGGTGTCGGGATCGAGTTCGTACACCACCGTCGTCCCCGAAACCGGATTCACGACCAGAACGTTGCCGTTCGGGAGGGGGTCGACGTCGTAAAACCAGTTGTCCCGGTCGTCGGGACCCCCGTGTGTCCAGTCCACAGTTCCGTCCGGACCGACCCCGACGAGGCGTGCCGGCCGCCCGGGAAGCGAGTAACCCCGGGCGTTCCATCCCTGGGTGCTGACGACCGTCGTCCCGTTCGCGGGGGACGTGACCGACTCCTGTGTGAGCTGGGGTGGCTCGTACGGAATCATCAGCGTCGTCCCCGATAGGACGAGTACCAGGGCGAGCACCGCAAGAGGGCCGAAGGACGGGAACGCATCGCGTAGCGACACCTTCACACGAGGGGTACCTGCGGACAGTGCGGTTATTATACTACTGGTCTCGGTCTCCCGGAGAACCGTTCCCGGACGG
>CAYSJP010000040.1:0-12806 GCA_964431395.1 uncultured Halobacteriales archaeon | reverse complement strand
TGGTGACACGGCAGGCAAAAAGCGACCCTCGCCCGCTTGTGCCTGCCCACCGTGGTCGTTCGAAAGACCGGGGGTCTTTCGTGATGACGAGACGGCTTCGCCGTCTCGAACCACACGAAGGGCAGGCAGGCCGATGGCACGGCCCGTGCCCGGACGCGGGGAAACCCGCGACCGGGGGCATCCCCACTGTCTCTCCGAGACGAACGGGATGCACGGTGCAAGCGGATACCGCGTCCGAACGGACGCCGAATACGCCACACCCCTCGCGGGGCCGACGTATCGCGCACGAACCCGGTATCGCCTCGCCGGCCCCCATCCGGCAGGCGAGAAGTTGCCAACGGGGACCCGGGACCGGCCCGCTGTCCCACGCTGGAATCCTCGCGCTTTAGCGCGGGGAGGATGTCAACGGTCGTACGCGACCATGCTGTATATGATCGCGAAAAATCCCAGGGTCGCAAAGCCGTTGTTCACCAGGAGCAACGAGCGGGTCGTCCGAAAATCGACGAGAAAGGCACTCAGCGCCGTCGCAACCGTAGCGGCGACGACGAAGGTGAATCCCAGCGAGAGGTGTACCATCGCGCGCTTCTTCGTGTGAATGTAGGCACGCACCGCGGCTCCGACCATGGTGAGCCCCGTGACCGCCAACACGGCGCTAACCACCAGATACGTGCCTTCGATGGGGTTGAATGTCATGCCACCACCGTATGATACACTGAGCGGGATTGTAAATCACCCGACAAAAATATCAGGCGTGATAATAGACGGCTCCCGAGCCGTGTTGCCCCCGACTTAAAACCCCGAGGACGAGGGACGGTCTTCGGATTCGGACAGCGTCCGCCACATGTCGTTGAGCTTGTTCTCGACCGGGGAGCTCTCGTCGACGGTCACCGCGAAATCGTTCTCGCCGAACTCCACGGTGATCCCGTCGACCCGCCGTCGGTAGGTGTCTCGGCGTCGCCGTTCCTCGGTGAGAATGCTCTCCTCGAAGGCGAGCAGGCCGACGTCGGTGAGCTCCTCGATTCGCCGGTACCCCGTCGCGATGGGGACGTCGAACTCCTCGTCGAGTTCCTTCGCCGACCGGGGCTCCGTGGTGACGCTCAGGATTTCGGCACTGTACTTGTCTCCGAGGGTCCGTACCAGCTCCGCGTCCGGGACTTCGTCGCCGTCTATCTCCGCCATGGATTAACCAAAATGGCGTTATCAGGAATAAAATTTTCGGCGCTCGGACGGATCATCGGGGCGTAATTCGGCGATTCGTCCGACGGGCGTCATTCGTCGCTGATGGACTCGCTCGCCAGGTTGCGCCCGCGGGTGGTGAGCGTGACCTCCCGGCGTTTGCGGACCTCATCGAGAACCTCCAGCTCGATCAGACGCTCGTAGATCTCCTCGACCTCCTCGATTTCGAGGCCGACGAACTCCGGGATCTCGAAGGGCGATACCCCCGAGTACAGCGCCATCAGGACCTGTTGTTCCGTTCCGTCCAGGTCGATGTCGATCTCGTTTTGACGCGCACCCTCGCTGAGAAGCGACCCGAGCAGCCTGCTCCGGCGCTCGGTCCCCGCGAGGTGTGTCTCGACGCTCGTTTGCCCCTCCGTGTGCTCGACCTCGACGACCGGTCGGGTCCTCCCGGAGACGGTCCGTTCCTCGGTCGCCACGCTCCCCACGTCCGCGAGCTCTATTTTGACGAACGAGCCGCTGGCGACCGCCAATCCCACCATATCGCGCTCCGTGGACAGTCGTGCCTTCTCCCAGTCCGTCTCCTGGACGACACCCCCCTCCACCGCGGGGTGGTTGGCGAGCACCATCTCGCCGTCCAACAGCGCCTCGTACAACCCCCATCTGAACCCCTCCGTGTCCGGGAGCGAAACCAACACGACGTCCTCGCCGTGGCGAAGGCTCAGGTACTCGGAGACGCTCGCGACGGCCTGGTTGACGTCGTATCGCCCCCCGATGTCCCTGACGTCCGCGAGCGGGATGGTGAGTTTCCCGCCCTCCGTGGCGACGATCACCCGTCTGTTCGTGAGGATGACCCGTCCCGGAACCCAACTCGCGTCGTTGAGCTTGTGGCCGTCCTGGACGACCCGGAGGAACTTCCCTTTGGCGTCTACGAGGGTGTGTTCGCCTTCACTCATCGTCGTTCGCCTCCGGAGGACGGCTCCCCGAGGCTCCCTTCCGGGGTGCGGGACGTGTCTATCGATCCGACCCCGCCTCCGACCTTCGACAGCGCGGCGAACGCGCGCTGACGGACCGTCTCGCTTTTCGTCGCCTCGATCACTCTCTCGAGGTGCTCCCGAACGTCGTCTCTCCCGGTCTTGCCCAGCGCGAACGCCGCTTTCGCCCGGGCCTCCTCGTCGACCTCCTCGTCGTCGAGCGTCTCCACGAGTGCCGTCGTGACGGCCTCGCCGCCGATCTCGGCGAGACTCGTCGCTGCGAAGCGCGCGACCGTCTCCTCGGAGCTACACAACGCCTCGATGAGCGCGTCTATCACGTTAGCGGGCGGGTCCTCGCCGGCGATCCGCCCCAGCAACCACACCGCGTTGTGTCGGTGACGCGCCTGCGCGTCGGACTCGAGAACGTCGACCAGCGGTCCGTACACCCCCGTCCGTCGGTCAACCGTCCTGAGTTCGTCGACGATCGCCTCCCGCACCTCGTGGCTTCGCTCGACCGGCACGTTCGCGAGCAGGTCGATCAGCGCGAACGCCGTCGCCTGTCGGACGGCCTCGTCGTCGTCCGCCAACAGGGAGACCACCTCCTCCATCGCGGAAGGATCCCCGAGTTCGCCGATCGCGGCGACCGCCGCTCGCCGGACGTCACCGTTCGGATCGGCCAGCGCGTCCACGAGCGGGCCCACCCCTCTGTCGTCGCCGATCACGCCGATCGCTTCCACGGTCTCCCGGCGCACCCGGGGGTCGTCCTCGGTCTCGAGCACCTCCATGAGAGACGGCACGACCGACCGGGCGCCGATTCGTCCGCAGGCGCGAGCGACCCGCGCTCGAACGCGCGGGTCGGGGTCGTCAAGCTGATCTGCGAGCCCGCGGGCAGCCCGCTCGCTGCCCACCCGCCCCAGCGCCGTGGCGGCCGCCAACCGCAACTCCGGGCGGTCCGCCGACAGGTACTTCCGGTACTCCTGGGCGGCGGCCCAGTCAGCAGCCCCCTTCCGGTCGACGCCAGCCAACTCGGCGATCAGTGCCTCGAGGGGGTCCCGGCCTAACCGGTCGAGTGCGTCGATGGCTGCCTTTCTGACCTCCGGCCGTGGGTCGGCGGCGGCGGCTTCGATCAGGGCGTCGACCACGCCGTCGTCGTCACTTTCCGCGGCGTCGGCGAGCATCTCGGCGGCCCGCGCCCGGACGGGGGCGCTGTCGCTCCCCGAGAGGTGGGTAACGAGATCGGCGGTCGCGCCCTCGCGCGCGAGTTCGTACAGGGACATCGCCTCAGTCCGGGGGAACGTGCCGGTAGATCCGGAGACGTTTGTCGATCGGTTCGAACCGATCCCGGTACGAGCGCGGGAGTGTCTCGGTTTTCCCGATTAGGAAGTACCCGCCCTCGCGTAGCGACCCCGTGAGCGTCCCGACGACCGAACGCTTGTACTCCCCGTCGATGTATATCAGAAAGTTCCGCGAGGCAACGAGGTCGAACGACCGCCGGGGGTCGTCGCGGATGAGGTCGTGTCGGTCGAACGAAACCAGGTCTTTTACTCGGTCACGCACCGTGACTCGGGAGTCCTCCACGTCCACGTACGCTTCGTAGTTCTCGATCGCGGACAGTTCCTTCTCGATGTCCGTCGTGCGCGTGCTCTGATACACCCCGCGACGGGCGTCCCGCAGGGCCTTGGAGTCGATGTCGCTGGCCGTGACCGAAACGCGATGGGCCTTGATCTCGGGGTCGTCCAGTGCCAGCATCGCGATGGAGTACGGTTCCCGGCCGTCGGCACACGGCGCGCTCCAGACCCGGACCGACCGGCGCTCGGCCGTCAGCTCCCGGAGAACCTCGCGCACCCGCTCCCACACGCCGGGGTTCCGGAAGAACCCCGTGACGTTGATGCTCAACGCATCCAACAGAGCCGCCTGTTCGTCGTCGTCGCCCCGAAGCATGTCCAGATACTCGCGGTAGGTCTCGGCGTCGCGCCGGCGCATCCGGGCGGTGACGCGCCTGTCCAGATAGGCGTCGTCGTAGTGACTGCTCGCGAACCCGCCGGCCCGCTCGAGATACGTCAGCACCGACTCAAGCGACACGGTGTGTCACCTTGCGGAGACTCGGTCCGCGGGTCATATAGAACCTACGTCGAGTATCGGAACCACGTTGCCGTCGCCGACGACGGTCGTCCCCGACAGGCCGTCGACGTCCCCCAGCGATCCCGTCGCCGGCCGGATCACCACCTCCTCTTGCTGGGTGACGGCGTCACAGTGCAGGGCAACCTGCCGTTGCTCGGGGGGGACCCGGATCAACACGCCGTCGCCGTTCGTCCTCGCGCCGGCGACGTCGAACGCCTCGCCCAGCCGGACGATCGGATAGATCTCCCTCCCGTGTTCGATCACGTCCTCGCCATCGATGCGCTTTGGGGACGCCATCCTGCTCACCTCGTCGACGTCCTTGATCGGGACGCCGTACTCCTCGGAGCCAACCTCGACGAACAGCACCTTCGCGATGGCAGCCGTAACCGGCAGCCGGATCCGGACGGTGGTCCCCATGCCGGGCTCGCTGTCCACCGAGACCGATCCATCGAGGCGGTCGACCGTCCTGTTGACGACGTCCATCCCCACGCCGCGACCGGAGACGTCGTCGACCTCCTCGGCCGTCGAGAACCCCGATTCGTACACCAGATCGTAGATCGAGGAACGGCCCATCGCTTCCAGTTCCGATCGGGTGCGGAGACCGTTCTCGACGGCGGTGTCCTTGATCGTCTCGGGATCGAGTCCGCCCCCGTCGTCCGCAACTTCGATGGCGACCTCATCGCGGTCCCGGCTGGCCCGCAACTCGATCGTTCCCCGGGGACTTTTTCCGGCTGCCTCCCGCTCGTCGGGGGGCTCGATCCCGTGATCGACGGCGTTGCGGAGGACGTGTATGAGGGGATCGCCGATCTGGTTGAGAATCCGCCGGTCGAGTTCGATGTCCGTGCCGTGCATCTCGAAGTCGACCCGTTTTCCCTCCTCTCGCGCGATGTCACGGACGAGCCGCGGGAAGGCATCGACCACCTGCTCCAGCGGAATCAACCGCAGGTCCATCACCGTGTCCTGTAGCGCGGAACTGATCTTGTCGAGTTCCTTCAACGGATCCTGGGCCGTGTCGGCGTCGGCGGCCTCGACGGCTCGTCTGAGCTTGATCCGGCTGGTCACCAGCTGTTCGACCAGACTGTGTAGCTCATCGAGCTGCTCAACGTCGATCCGGATCGATGACAGTTCCTCGCCGTTGGCGTCTGCTTTCCCCGCAGAGACGTTCTCCGTGGAGTCGTCGGAGGTGGTCCTCGTGGAGTCCGCCGAATCGTCGTCGGTGGCCGTCTCCGCATCGTCCGTCTCGTCGTCGTCGACCGCCGTCCCATCGTCAGCGCCGACTCGGGCGTCCTCGCCTCCCGTGGCTATGACGTCGACTGAATCGACGGGCTGTAGCCCGGTCACGAACGCCGAGGGGGCCGTGGCGTCCGCGTCCTCTACCAGAAGTTCGAACGTGCCCTCGAACTCACCTTCGCGAATGTGCTCTCCATCGGGCGAGGTGTCGGTCAGTTCCGGAGCGTCCTCCTCCTCGAACGCATCGAGCACGAGGGACCCGTCCACGCCAGGCATCGGTCCGTCGGTCCGGACCGAGAGGCGGACGCTCGACTCCGGGACTGGAGCATCCGGTTTCGACGCGCTGGTTTCGGCCTCGGCGACCTCGGAATCGTCCCCGTCGGCATCGCCGGACCCGTTGGCATCACCAGCATCTCCCTCGTCGTCGTCCCCGGATTCGGTTCCGGCTCCGATCGCGTCCCGGAGGCGATCGGACAGGTCGCCCGGGTCGGACTGGGGTTCACCCGTCTCGTCGATCTCATCGACGACAGCTTCGATCCGGTCGACGGCCGAAAAGAGGATATCCATCACTTCGGGCCCCACTGCGGTCTCGTCCGACCGGATCGAGTCCAGCAGATCCTCCATCGCGTGTGCGAGGTCGCCCGCGTCATCGAATCCGAGCGCGCCGAAGTTGCCCTTGAGCGTGTGCGCGGTCCGGAAGATGCCCTCCATCGCATCCTCGTCGTCGGGATCCTTCTCCAGCGCGAGGAGGCCGTTGTTCAGCTCCGTGATTCCCTCACGGCTCTCGCGGACGAACGCGTCGATTCGGCCGCCGCTCATGAGTTCGGCGACACCTCCGTTCCCCCGGACGACGCGGCGTCCCCGGCGTCCAGCACCTCCACGATCCCATCGGCGAGATCGCAGGCGGGGCGGACCGCGTCCACGTGGCCGGTCTCGATCGCGCGTTTTGGCATCCCGAACACGGCCGAGGAGTCCTCGTCCTGGACCACGACGTTCCCGCCGGCGCGCTTGATCGCCCCGACGCCCGCTTGCCCGTCGTCGCCCATTCCGGTGAGGACGGCGGCCACGACCGGATCGTCGATGTGCTCCGCGGCGGAGGTCATCGTGACGTCGATTGCCGGCTGGACGGACACGTCGGGTTCGTCAGTCAGTCCGACCCGGAGCCGCCCCCCCCGATAACCCGTCACTTCGAGGTGACGGTCTCCCGGCGCGACGAGCGCCTCACCGGCACCGATCCGGTCGCCGTCTCCGGCCTCTCTGACGTCGTAATTGCTGCGTTCGTCGAGGCGGTCGGCGAACCCGCCGGTGAAGCTGGCGGGCATGTGCTGGACGACCAGCACCCGGAACGCCGGGGCCGGGAGGGCGGCGAGCGTCCGCTCGACGACGTTTGGTCCTCCCGTCGAGGCACCGATCACCAGCGTCGACTGCCCGGGGAGCGTGCTCCCGGCCGTCGACGTCCGACGTGACTCGTCCGGAGTTGCCTCCGGCGCCGTCGGCGTCGCCGCCGCGACCTCGCGCACGGCCTCGACCAGCAGTTCCTCCGACCGCGAGAGCCCGACCGACACCTCGCCGCTGGGCTTCTCGAAGAAATCGACGGCACCCCGCTCGAGGGCCTCGAACGTCACGCTCGCCTCCGCGCCGGTGTGTGCCGAGAGCATCAGAATCGGCGTTGGCCGCTTCGCCATGATCCGTTCGACGGCCTCGATGCCGCCCATCCCGGGCATCTCCACGTCCATCGTCACCACGTCCGGCTCGTGTTCGCTGACCGCGGCGACGCCATCGGCCCCGTCGCTCGCCTCAGCGAGGACCCGTATCCCGTCGGACTCCAGGATGTCCGCGATCGTCGCGCGCATGAACCCCGAGTCGTCGACGACGACCGCAGTGACTACCCCGCTCATCGTTCTCGCTCGTACGGTAGGCGAACTGTCGACATAACTATTCGGTCGATATTATCACGTCTGATATAGGGGTGTTCGGAGGTCCCATCGGCCGATCGATCCGGGAACGGACGCCGTATCAGTACCGATAATTTGCGGCGAGAGTTTAATACCTTCCTCCACCCACCACCGATCAGCGATGGCAGCGGAATCTAACGAACCAAACGAATTCAACGCCTCGGCGTCGGATGCCGACCTCCGCGACGGCACCGGCGGGGGCAACGAGATCCTGCGGGAACTAAACGGGTCGATCGAGGAGGTGTTCGAGGCTTCGGAGGACATCGCCGGCAGTTCCCAGCAGATCAGCGACATGACCGGCGAACAGTCCGGAAGCATGAGGGAGGTTGCCGGGGAGGTCTCGAACCTCTCGGCCACGGTTGAGGAAGTCGCCTCCAGCGCCCAGCAGGTTCGGGCGACGAGCGCGGAATCCCGCGACCTCGCGGAGGAGGGGCGGGAATCGGCTGACGATGCCGTCGAGGCGATGGAGGAGGTCCAGGAGGCCGCCACGGAGGTACAGGACGACGTCGAACAGCTCAGAGAGAGCGTCGACCAGATCGACGATATCGTCGACGTGATCAACGACATCGCCGACCAGACGAACATGCTCGCGCTGAACGCCTCGATCGAGGCCGCTCGCGCAGGCGAGGCCGGCGAGGGATTCGCGGTCGTTGCCGACGAGGTCAAGAGCCTCGCCGAGGAGTCCCAGGAGCGGGCTGGCGAGATCGAATCCGTGGTGTCAGGTATCAAATCGAACACCGAGGAAACGGTCGAGAGTCTGGACCGGACGAACGATCGTCTGGAGGATGGCCTCCAGCAGGTCGACACCACGACCGACAATCTCGGGGAGATCGCCGACGCCGTCGAGGAGACGACGAACGGAATCGAGGAGGTGGCGGACGCGACCGACGAGCAGGCCACTCTCACCGAGGAAGTCGCGAGCATGATCGACGAAGCCGCCGACCGTTCCGAGGACATCGCCCGCGAGGTCGAGGACATCGCGGCCGCAAACGAGGAACAGACTGCCAAGCTCAACGAGGTCGCCCGGAGCGTCGAGAATCTGGGTGACACGACCGGACGCCAATCATGACAGCAACGAAAACGGATGCGACGGCTCGACACGGGGGCACACAGGTTCTCGAGTTCCAGCTCGGCGATGAGACCTACTGCGTGGAGATCGAATACGTCGCGGAGATCGTCGACATGGGGGAGCTGACGGCGGTCCCGAACTCCCCGCCACACATCGAGGGCGTCATGGACCTGCGAGGGCGGACGACCTCCATCGTGAACCCCCGCCAGGTTCTGAACGTCTCCGGGGAGAAACGCCGCAAGCGGATCGTCGTCTTCGATCCCGAAGAAATGCCAAACGAGGAGGCGATCGGCTGGATCGTCAACGAGGTGTACCAGGTGACCCGGATCACCGAGGACACCGTCGACGAGCCGCCGACGGGTGCCGACGACGCCATAACGGGCATCATCAAGCGCGACGACGGGTTCGTGATGTGGATCGACCCCGAGTCGGTCCACAGCTGATGTAAGCGACGGTAGCGGTCAGTATCACTCCTCGTCGGCGTGTGTCTCTTTCACCGGGGGCGAATCGAAGTCGATGACCCCGAAGGCGTGCTGTAGCTGTTCGTAGTCGAGCTCATCGCGGAGTTCCTCGAACTCGGCCCGGAGATCGACCAGGCGCTCCATCAACGAGTCGTACTCCTCGCTTTCCAGGATTTCATCGGACGAGTTGTTCGTCTTCAGCGTCGTTCGCTTGGCCGAGAGTGCGTAGTACTCCTGGATGCGCTCGTCGTAGGTCGTGAGCGTCAGGAGTTCCTCGATCGTTTCGTGGAGTTCCTCCCGCACCACGGGCTTCGCGAGGTAGTCGGCGAACTCCATCTCGAAGATGTCGGATCCGGGATTGATCGCCGTCACCATGACGACCGGGGCGTCGTGGGGCGACTCGCGGATCCGTTCGAGCACCTCATCGCCGGACAGTCCCGGCATCCGCCGATCGAGCAGGACGATGTCGACTGCGTCGTCGTAGCGGTCGAGTCCCTCCTCGCCGGTGTAGGCGGTCCTGACGTCGTACTCGTCTGCGAGCCACCTCGTGTAGAAATCCGCCAGATTCTCATCGTCCTCGACGACGAGCACGACCGGTCGTTGGCCATCACCCATACCGGATCACCCGGAACTGGTCACCATCGGTAGGTCCACGGTCACACGGGTGGCTTGGTTCAATGTCGATACGGGTCATTCACAGCAGTCATCGGTAGTTTGAGCCACTCCATTATCAAGCCACCGTCTAAGATTGTCCCGACAGTCGGTGTCACGCCATCGGTTCTCGACGCTGATATCCCGGGTACGCGAAGTCTCAGCTCTGATATCCGGAGTAACGGGGGTTCGATTACGCTTCATCGCTGTGGATCGCGGCCCGGAGTCGATCGGCGACGACCCCGTCGCGTTCTTGGGGCGGCAACGAGATCGGATCGTCGCCGGCGACCTCGATCCGGAACTCGCGTTTCCGGTGCCGGACGTAGCGAACGACGAACGCGACCGCCACGACGCCGGCGAGGAGACCAGCGGCGAGGAGGAGGTCATCGAGCAACGCGAGCAGGGAGAGCAACCGTTCGATGGAGGTGGCTATCCCACCGAGCACCTCCGTGCCCGAAAGGTCGACACTCGCCACGAGACCGTCGAGATCGAGAAACACGCCGGCGGCTGAAAGCACGACTGCGTACACCCCGGCCCGAAGTGCTCGCCGCCTGGCTCGCCCGTGAGTGCGAACACTCTGCTCGATCCCGAGGACGTTCGGGAGGTGTACCGACCGGAATCGGGACCGGGGACCGCCAGGAGTCGCCACGAGCACACGATGGGTCGTTACCGCGATTCGTGACTCTCCCATGTCGATCCGTTCCACCACGTCCTCGCCGGCGTATCGTAACTCCGCGGGGTCGGGCGTGACCGGGATCTCCCCGGACTCGCTCATACCCCTCACCGTTTGGTGGCTTGCTCCCTATCGGTTTCGGTTTCGACTCTCTCGGGCCTCCGAAGATGCCGGACGCGGTACCGCAGCGACGCACTGTTCGAGGGCGTCCCGGAGCGGTGATCGACACGCTGTCAGCCGATTTCGCCGAAGAGCGCGTCGCCGAATCACGCTAACCGAACAGTCCAGGTGGAAGCAACACGAGGAGGTTCCAGGCAACGACGAAGGCCCCGACGGTCGAGAGTGCAAGCGGAATGCCGACGCGTCCGGGGGGCGGCAGAATCCGCCACGCGAGGTAAAACCCGGCGAACGAGAGTATCTTTACCGCGAACAGGCCGGCGACTCCGGTACTCCCGGTGAACCCGGCGACTATCGGCCCCGCTTCGGTCACGTGGGGGGTCCGGAGCCCGATCAGGGTCGTCGCGGTGTCACCGACCCCATAGAGGAGAACGGCACCTAACCACAGCGTCGTAGTACGCTCAAGAAGCACCGCCACTCTCGAGTCCGCCCGGCTCACCGCGTCGCCGTCACTTCCGTCGTCGGGCCCGTCCACGGGTGCTACAACGGGCAAGATCGGTATTGTTCTTGCGGAAGATCCGGGGCAAACTGCCCGCCAGTCCCGTGGGACGTGTCTGCTGGTTCGGGGTGGCGTCGTGCTGTCGGCTGTAAGTCCGTGAAGCTACCGCCAACGGCACCAAATCATAATGACTAGTGTAGGCAGTTACCGTATCGACCGCCCGACTGCGGGCGGTCGGAGCGGTAATCGGCTACACGAGTCATTATCAGGACAGTTAGGGCACCAGGACGTAAGCGAAGGTTACGGCGAAGGCGGCTGCGACTAGCGTGACGAGGATCAACTCCGCAAGCGGCGAGAGTACTGACTGCCGGGTCGGATCGGAGCTGTGCGCCATCAGTGACCCCCCATTGGCCGATGGTGGCGAATCTCCGCGCCACGGACTACGATCGGATGCGTCATGTTCGTGCGTTCCACATCGGCAGGTATAAATCACCGGGTAAGATTATCAAATCTGATTATAGGGCTCCCGTATCGTCAGCTCCAACCCCAGGAACGATACGGTTTTCCGGAGTCCGCAAGAACACCCGGGAAATGCTGTCACGCCAGTTCGTCCGGGAGAACCCTGACGTCGTCCGGGAGGCGATCGAGCTCAAGGGCGTCGAGGGGATCGACCTCGATGGGGTGCTTGAGATCGACGCGGAGTGGCGCGAGCTGAAAGCCCGGGGCGACGACCTCAGGCAGGAGCGCAACGAGGTGTCCGAGCGGATCGGCGAACTCAAACGCGAAGGCAAAGAGGAGAGAGCGCAAAAAGCCATCGAGCGCTCGAGCGACCTCAAGGAGGAGCTCGCCGAGGTGGAGGCCCGCGCCGACGAACTGGAGGCGAAGCTCGAAGAGGCCCTGCTCGAGATTCCGAACGTCCCCCACGGGAGTGTTCCGATCGGCGAGGACGAGTCCGACAACGTCGAGCGGTATCGCGAGGGCTTTTCGGACCTCCGCGACCTACCCGCGGACGTCGTCCCCCACTACGACCTGGGCGAGGACCTGGAGATCATCGACTTCGACCGCGGTGCGAAGGTCACGGGCGGGGGGTTCCAGTTCCTGAAGGGGGCGGGCGCGCGCCTGGAGTACGCCCTGATCGGATTCATGCTCGACGTCCACCGCGAGCAGGACTACGTCGACGTGTTCCCGCCGCTACCCGTCAACAGCCGGTCGATGCGGGGCACGGGCCAGCTCCCGAAGTTCGCCGAGGACGCCTACCGCGTCGGCGCTCGCCCGGGCGAGGAGTACGACGACGACGACCTCTGGCTGCTGCCCACCGCGGAGGTGCCCGTCACGAACATGTACCGCGACGAGATCCTGCTCGACGACGACCTCCCGATCAAACACCAGGCGTTCTCGCCGAACTTCCGCCGGGAGGCCGGCGAACACGGCACCGAGACCCGGGGGTACGTCCGCGTCCACCAGTTCAACAAGGTCGAACTCGTCAACTTCGTCCGCCCGGGGGAGAGCTACGATCGGCTGGAGGCGCTCGTTGAGGAGGCCGAGGAGGTGTTGCAACGCCTCGAGTTGCCCTACCGCGTGCTCACGATGTGCACCGGCGACATGGGGTTCACCCAGGCCAAGAAGTACGACATCGAGGTGTGGGCGCCGGGCGACGACATGGAAGCGGGCCCCGAGGTCGGCGGCCGGTGGCTCGAGGTCTCCAGCGCGTCGAACTTCG
The DNA here is from genome assembly GCA_964431395.1 of uncultured Halobacteriales archaeon. Classification (GTDB taxonomy): domain Archaea; phylum Halobacteriota; class Halobacteria; order Halobacteriales; family Hikarchaeaceae; genus CAYSJP01. The sequence continues at coordinate 160 of CAYSJP010000040.1, read as the reverse complement.
AGGCGTTCCAGGCCCGCCGCGCCGGACTCAGGTACCGCCCGGAGCGCCACGAGTCCGCGGAGTACCTCCACACCCTGAACGCCTCCGGCGTCGCCGTCCCCCGGACGCTCGTGGCGATCATGGAGTACTACCAGAACGACGACGGCACGATCACGGTGCC
>CAYSJP010000039.1:0-13049 GCA_964431395.1 uncultured Halobacteriales archaeon | reverse complement strand
TGGGCCGGCACGAATTTGAATCGTGGTTACGGCCACCCGAAGGCCGAAGGATACCAAGCTACCCCACCGGCCCGCACGTAAATTAAGACGCCTATCGTCTTTAACGCTTCTGGACTCCGACCGTTGGGCCGGCGCCCGTCGGAGCTACGGCTCCGGGGGGCGCAACAGGAGCGCGCCGGCACCCGCAAGGAGGGCAGCGATGCCCCCGACCGCGAAAGCGACGTCCCAGGTGAACTGGTTCACCAGCCACCCGACGACGACGCCGCCGAACACGCCGCCCCACATCTTCCCGGAGTACAGGAGGGCGTAGTTCGCCGAGGAGTGTCGCGGCCCGTAGTAATCGCCCACGAGACTGGGGAACAGCGCGTACTGGGGGCTCCAGAAGAACACGGCCACGACGACGGCGCCCACGAACGCCCACTGGTTTCCGGCGCGGGCGAGCCAGATGATCCCCGCGACGCCGGTCCCCGACACCGCAAGCGAGGCCGCCATCGCGCGCTCCCGGGCGACGCGATCGGAGAGTTCGCCCACGACCAGTCGGCCCACCCCCGAGGAGAGCGGCAGCAGCGTGGCTGAGATGGTCGCGATCTCCGCCCCGAGGTCGTGGTGGGCGGCAAAAGAGACGATCCGCGCAGTGAGCATCAGCCCCGCGCCGCTGCCCGCGACGAACATCCCGTACATGAGCCAGAACTGCCACGTCCGGACCGTCTCGCGCCACGTGAACTGCCGGGCCGTGGTCGTGCCGCCATCGGGTGCCGCGTCGTCGTCGTCCTCGCCGCGACCAGCCGCCTCTCGACCCCCCTCGTCGATCCAGTCCGCCGGCGGATCCCGGAGGACGAGCGCCCCGACGACGATGCCGACCCCGATCAGCAGGCCCATGTTCCGGAGGACGTCGGGGTAGCCCGCGACGGTCGCGTTCGCCCGGACGTAGGGGACGAAGAGGGCGCTCCCGCCGGCAAAGGCCATCGTGCCCGCGCCGGTCGTCAGCCCGCGGCGGTCGGGGAACCACTTGATCGCGGTGTTGACCGCGACGGTGTAGACGATGCCCACCCCCAGTGCCCCCACTCCGTACAGGAGGTACAGCTGCCACACCGCCGTCGCGTAGGCGAGGCCGACGTACCCGCCGCCCGCCAGCAGCCCCGCCAGCAGCGTCAGCCGGCGCGGTCCCCGGCGGTCCCGCCACCAGCCCACCGGGAACTGCGAGCCGGCCTGGATGACGACGAAGACGGTGAACACGAGCCCGATCGCCGCCGGCGAGATGTCCAGACTGCTCTGGAGGGGCCCCTCGATCGAGGACCAGACGTACTGGTAGGGGCTCACCAGCCCCATCATGAGGGCGGCGGCGGCGATCTGCCACCACCTGGAGAACCCGAGTTCCTCGCGGGCCTTCGCGGCGTAGTCGACGTTCTCGCTCATGGAACTCGTCGCGTCACGACCGGAAGATCGCCCGGCGCCGACTAAAACGTCGTGTCTCGGGCGCCGGGACCCCCGAGGACGCCCCCGAGACCTGCCCGGCATGTGGCGCCGCCTACGACTCCGTGTCGGTCCACGCCGACGCGGTGATGGTGAACCTGCTGGACAACGAGCGGTACCGCCGGGTGTGTTTCGACCCCGAGGCTAGCGAGGGGGAGGGGCGGCTGCACTTCTATCATCACACCCACCGACAGGTCTGACCCGATTCAGTCTACTACTTCGGGAACCGTATCAGTACTCCCGGAATCCCCCAGTGTCCAGCGCGTTGTGCGCGACGGTGATGGCGTGGTCGGCGTGGAGCGCCTTCGGGCCGAGGCTAACCCGGGCGTCGGCACGGGCGTCGAGCAGTTCGGTCTCGGCGTCGGTGAAATCGCGGTGATCGGAGAGTACGAACGCGGGATCGGTCGACCGATCGAGGTCGGTGACCGGGACGCCGTCCTCGTGGAGGTGAACCAGGGGGCCCTCCAGACCGTCGACGACCGCCTCGAACCCCCGCTTCGAGACGTGGATGCCGGGCGTGCTCTCGACCTCGATCATTCCGACCGCCCCTTCGGCGGCCTCGATCCCCGAGCGCAGCAGTGAGGCGATGTTGCGCTCGTCGGGCCCCAGATACCGGAGTTCCGAGCCGACGAGCCGCAGCGTCAGGGAGTCCCGGAGGAGGAGAAACAGTTCCACGTCCTCGCGGATGCCATGCGAGAGCAGGAACGCGGCGTTCACGCACCGACAGAGGACGTCCAGCCGGCCGGCGCCGCCCGGGAGGTCGTCGAGGTCGAAGTCGGGGGTCGTGGCGGCCTCGTGACCCAGCACGACGAACTGGCGCATGGAACGATTGAACCCGCCCGGAGACAAGCGTTCGTCGATTCCTCCCCGGATCGCGAAACCGATTCCCCGTTCGACGGTGAGGACAGCCGGAGGGATCGCGCCGGGGAGTCGATGAAACCGTTCTTTCAGCCTGGAATATACTTTTATCCACGTGCAGCCACGTCTCGGGCATGGAGCGGCGTCGCTTCCTCGCGGTGGTCGGAGCCACGTCGGTCGCCGGCCTCGGCGGCTGTACCGGCGACGATGGCGGGGGTGGGACCACGCCCGCGACGGCCACGAGGACGGAAACGGGGACGGAAACGGACGGGGGAGAGGACGTCGGCGGCGGGGCGGAGACCGAGGGCCGGGAGGAGTCCACGTCGACGCGGACGTGTCTCCCCTTGGGGATCGAACCCGCGCTGTCGTTCCTCCGGGGGCGAACCGTGGCCGTCAGCGGGGACGGCTCTGACCGGGCGCTGGCGCTGCCCGCCGGGGCGACGTCGACGATAACGCTGTTCGTTCATGATCTGGCCCTCCCGGACGTGGACGTGGACGGAGCCACGCTCGACGCGCCCTGGCCGGTCGAGAAGGTCCGGCGGCCCGTGGTCGGACTGGACGATCCGCGCACCTACGCGGTCGGTCAGTGGGAACTGGCCGTCCCGGCGTCCGCCGGCGGGGAGGACACGATAACCGCGAGCGCCACCACCTCGTTTTCCTGCCAACAAGAGGTCAAGACCGTCGACCAGCGGGTCAGGATCTCTCCGGTACTGTCGGCGCCGTACGGTTTCAACGCCGGGGGCGGGTGTGATTTCGACGACTGGGCGCGGATCGACGGACTGTGGTTCGACAACGGCGTCGAGGACGGCGCGGGTGCCGCCTACGTCGACGTGTCCGGGGGCGCGAGTCCTACCGACACCGCGGTGGATCTGGCGTGTTCGGACGCCGAGATCGTGGCGACCGAGCACGACGCGCTGTACCGGACCGCCCACGTCGGGGGCAACCTCGGCTACGAGGTCGCGATCGAGAACGGGACGTACGACGTGACGCTGTACTTCGCGGAAAACGACGAGACCGTCGAACCGGGTGATCGCGTCTTCGACGTTGCGGTGCAGGGCACCGACCGGCTGGAGGCGTTCGACGTCGCCGACGGGACCGAGGTGTACCACGCTCCCGTGACCCGCACCGTCGAGGGTGTCGAGGTAACCGACGAGTCCCTCTCGGTCACCACGGCATCGATCGAGGGGAACTCGATGTGTGGCGGCTTCCTGATCCGGGAGGCCTGATCCCGGGCGAGCCAGGTTCGGGGTGAGGACCCACGACCACGGAGTGGATCATCCGAAGACGGGCGACCGTCGGAACCGAGTGGAAAAGCAGTTACCCGCGGATACCCGAATATGGCCATGAGTGTTCTGGAGGACGCCCGCCGGGTCGCCGCGCAGGAGCCGATCTGTGACGCCTGCGTCGGCCGGCCCTTCGCGGACCGGAGTTTCGGCCTGACGAACGCCGAGCGCGGGAAGGCCCTCCGGGTGACCGCCGCGCTGGCGGACGACGAACCCTACGAGCCCACGGAGGGGACCTGCTGGGTGTGTGAGGGCCGCTGTGCGGAGTTCGACCGGTGGGCGAACCGCGCCGCGAACGCGCTCTCCGGGATCGATTTTTCCACCTACCAGGTCGGCACCCGGGTCACGCCGTTGATCGAGGAAAACGGAAAACTGCTCCGGGAGGACGCCGGCCTCGACCCCGACGCCGGCGAACTGTTCAAATCGGAGTTCAACCGCGAGGTGGGCAAGCGCGTCGAGGGGAAACTCGACGCGGAGGTGGAGTTCGGGCGTCCCGACGTCGTTGCCCTGCTGGAGTTAGAGAGCGAGCGCGTCGATCTGCAGATCAACCCCGCCTTTGTTTACGGCCGATACCGAAAGCTCGAGCGCGGGATCCCACAGACCGAGTGGCCCTGCCGGGAGTGTGGCGGGACGGGATACCGCGATGGCGAGGAGTGTGACCACTGCGACGGCCAGGGGTACATGTACCGGGACAGCGTCGAGGAACTGGTCGCGCCGGCGATCCGGGAGGCGATGGACGGCGCGGACGCCACCTTCCACGGTGCCGGCCGGGAGGACGTCGACGCGCGCATGCTCGGGGAGGGCCGGCCGTTCGTCCTCGAGGTGGCGAACCCCCGGGAGCGGTCACCCGACGTGGAGGCCCTGGAGGCCGAGGTCAACGACCGCGCCGAGGGGCGCGTCGAGGTCCGCGGCCTCGCGCTCGCCACCTACGAGATGGTCGAGCGCGTGAAGGAACTGGCGGCGAGCAAGACCTACCGCGCCGAGGTCACCTTCTCGGAGCCGGTCGGGGGGGCCGATCTGGAGAGCGCGCTCGCGAAGCTCCGGGGGGAGACGATCCACCAGGACACGCCCGAGCGAGTCAGCCACCGCCGGGCCGACCTGACCCGCACCCGCGAGGTGTACGACGTCGATTCGGGGGTCGAGAGCGACGGGCACGAGGGGAAGCATCGACGGGCGACGATCGAGGTCCACGGCGAGGGCGGCCTCTACATAAAGGAGCTGCTCCACGGCGATTCCGGCCGGACCGAGCCGAGCCTCGCCGGGGTGCTGGGCGTCGACGTCGAGGTGGTGGCGCTCGACGTCACCGGAGTCGAGGCCGAGGAGGGAGCGTTCGCCGACCCCACGTACCTCCGCGGGGAGAGCGAGAACCCGGGTGACGGTTCGGAACCGGGATCCGGATGACGGGTCGGAACCCGGCTCGGTCGGACCGGCGGGCGACCGATCCCACTCCGGGGGTGGCTCCCGAAAGCGATTAGCGCCCGGGCGTCGCAGGCGTAGCCATGCGAGTCGGCGTCGACGAGGCCGGGAAGGGACCCGTGCTGGGGTCGATGTTCGCCGCCGCGGTACGAGCCCCCCCGGACGCCATCCCCGACGGCGTGCGCGATTCGAAGGAACTCCCTCCGGAGCGCCGCGAGGAGTTCGCGGGCGCACTTCGGAGGGACGACCGCGTCGCCGTGGGTCTCGCCGAGATCACCGTCGAGCGGATCGACGACCCCGGGACCGACATGAACACGCTCACGGTGGCCGGACAGGCCGGGGCGCTGTCGGCGGTCGCGGGCGGGGGCGACACGGTCTACCTGGACGCTGGCGACGTCGACGCCGGCAGGTTCGGGCGCCGGGTGGGCGAGCGCCTCGACGCCGGCGTCGACGTCCGGGCCGAACACGGCGCGGACGCGAGCCACCCGATCGTCGCCGCCGCGAGCGTGATCGCGAAGGTCGAGCGCGACGCCCACGTCGCGGGACTGGCCGCGGAGTACGGCGCCGTCGGCAGCGGCTACCCGAGCGATCCGACCACGCGGTCGTTTCTCGCGTCCTACGTGGACGACCACGGCGAGTTACCCGACTGTGCCCGGGCGTCCTGGAAAACGAGCGAGGACGCCCTCGCGGCACACGGGATCGGGGCGGAGGACCAGTCGACGCTCGGGGAGTTCTAAGACCGGTTCGGCAGGGCGAGGCAGGCAGTCATACTGTCGGCTGTAAGTCCGTGAAGAATTTCGCCACCCCGGGGTGGCGAATATCCTCACGAAGTTACAGCCAACAGTATCAGCCCTCGTCCTCGACCATTATCGACCGCAGGATGTCGCCGTAGGCCGGCCGGGTAATGAGGACGCCGATGAACACGCCCACGATGGTCACGATGGCGAACCCGCGCAGGTCGCCGAGCTGGAGAAAGGCGAGGGGGGCCATCGCGATCACGGTCGTCGCCGCGGCCGCGCCGATGATCCAGAACGCCTTCCGGAAGCGGCTCTGGAACACCCTCCCGGCGCCGACCTCCCCCTCCGTGAGCACCTCGTCGGCGATGATGATGAGGTCGTCCACTCCGGTCCCGATGACGGCGATGAACCCGGCGACGTGGGAGAGATCGAGCGCCAGCCCGATCGTGGAGGCGAAGCCGAGCAGGATGAACACCTCCGAGAGCGCGGTCACGATCATGGGAGCCGCGACCCGCGGGTCGCCGTAGCGCAGGAACACCATCCCGGCGACGGCCAACACGGCGACGATCCCGGTCACCAGCGAGAGGAGCTTGAAGTTCTCCGCGAGACTCGGCGCGATGAAGCTCGTCGTCCCCGCGCTCACGTCGAGTTTCGTCGGGAGTTCCCCCGCCCTGAGGTTGATCGAGAGCTCGCGCGCCTCCGAGAGGTTCGAAGTCTGGAGGACGAACTGTGGGTCCGTTGCCCACGTCCCATCGACCATGCTTCGCCCGAGGTCCCTGCTCATGCCCGCGGAGTAGACGACGTTGCCGTCGACGACCGTCAGGAGACACGAACTCCTGCTCATCGTGACGTTGTCGAAGTTGGGGTCACCAGGCCACCCGCACCTCGTGTTCGTCCGCTGTGCGACTTCCGTGTCGACCATGTCCTGCTGGAACCCGCTGGCCCTCTCGTCCTCCACCGAGACGGGAACGTGCGGGCCGAGTTGTTCGCCCCGCTGTGCGATCCCGATGTTCCGGAGGTCGCTCCGGCGAAGCACCGTCCGGTTCGTCCAGTTGCCCTCCGCGTTCCGGTGGTACGCGTCGACACGGACCGAACCCCGGGAGTTGATCAGGTCCCGGACCGAGGAGGTGTTCCGGTTTGGCACCTCCACGAGAATGTAGTAGCGGCCGTCGCCGGCGGAGAACACCGACTGGACGGTCCGGTCGGCGAGGCCGGCCTCGTCGACCTTGTTCCGGATCACCTGGACGGTCTGCTCGCGGGTTTCCCTGGTGACCCCGGACCGGATCGAGTCGTAACTCACGTTCGCGGCATCGAGCGCCGACGCCAGCGCGGATCGCTCGACGTTCGCCCGGACCTCGAGGTCGGAGTTCTCGTCGGGGTTCGGGCGCACCCGCAGGACAACGTCCCCACGGCTGACGTTGTCCCCGCTGTTGAAGTTGCCCTCGGTGGCGTTTTCGAGTCGTGCGAACACGCTCTCCTCGATCTCGGAGGCGTTCCGCTCGCCCGGATCGACGTCCTCCGCAGTCATCCCGATCAACGGGGCCCGGATCCTGGACCCTCCCTCGAGGTCCAGGCCGAACTGCAGGTTCGTGGGACTCGACGCCGCCTGATCGACCGGGGCGTTCGACGCCCCCAGCCCGACCCCGGGGACGAAGAGGACGACGGCGCTGGCGATCAGCAGGACCGCGAGGAGCACGATCCGCCAGTTCTCCCGCGGGCTGAATCTCATCGCGATCCCCCGAGGACGTTCGTCGTCTCGTTCGGTCGTGTGGTCCCGCCCGGTTCGCTCATGCCTGCGCCCCCTTGTACCAGCGCAGCAGGCCGACGTTGAACAGGTAGGTGTTCATCAGGTCGGTTGCGAGGCCGAAGGCGAGCACCGTTCCGACGGCTGCGAGCAGCTCGATTCCGAAAACCGTCGCGACGATCGCCATGACGATCATCGCGGACAGCGAGGTGAGCGTCATCGTCACCCCGGTGCGCATCGCGCGGTAGGTGCTCTCGTAGAAGGCGCCCCTGCGACGGAGCACCTGGTTGGTGAGCAGGATGTCGGAGTCGACGCTGTACCCGATCAGCATCAGGAGTGCCGCGACCGTCCCCAGCGAGAGCTTGATGCCGACGAGGTTCATGATGGCGACGGGGACGACGATGTCGGAGAACGCCGACAGAACGACCGCCAGACACGGGATCGGGGTCCGAAAGAGGACGAAGATCATGATAGTCATGCCGACGAACGCGGCGAGAACGCCGGTGAAGGCGAGTTGCTGGGTGTTCGCCCCGAAGCTCGGCGAGGTCTCCTGTACCGACGTGACCTCGAACCCGTTCGCCCGCGCCGTGTCCGCCAGCGCCGTCCCGTTCACCGTCTCGACCGTGGGTCCGCTCTGAAACGTCACGATGTACCCCCCACTCCCGTCGCCGCCGACCGCCCTGATCGAGGTGATGGGCCGGTCGTAGACCTCGCGGATCGCGTCCTCGTCGTCAGCATCGACCTGGAGTTCGACGCCGCCGGTGAACTCGACGCCCGGTGACGCGGGAGCGCCGGTCGTGAGGTACCACCCCCCGATGACGAGTAGAGCGACGGCGAGCACGACGAGCGGAACCACCATGAGCTGGCGGTTCGTGTACTGCGTGTAGTCGACGCGCTCCTCTAGGTCGGGGTCGACCATGGAAACCGGTGTGAGGGCGCGTCGAATAAGCCTTCCTACCTGGAGGCGATGGGCCCCGAAGGCGTACGGTTTGGCGGCGCCCGCTCGCGAATCGACCGGGATATCGACACCGCCGAGAGCGAGGGGTCGGCACCGTCGAGAACGAGGAGTAGGACCGATCGATGGCGACACACGCGGCGCGGTGGACGGCGGGACGATCCGACGTAGGGCAGCAGGTGTGCCGACACTGACCCCCGGCCTCGTCCCTACGCCACAATCTTTAACTATAAACGGCCGCGATGAGTTGCTACTGTAACGGACCGCGGGCGGTCCCGAGCAAGACGAACTACTATGAGCGATCAAGACACCACTTACACGGAGGAGGACAACACCGGAGACACGTCGGTCGGACCGAACAGGCGCCGGGTCCTGCAGGGGCTCGGGGCCGCCGGGGCGGCCATCGCCGTCGGTGCGGGCGGCCAGGCCGGGGCCGACGCCCCCCAGGGGCGGACCGGCGGAGGGGTCGTACGCGACGAGCACACCGAACTCGAGGACGAGGACATCCCCACGAGCGCGCAGTTCTGGTCGTTCAGGGACCGCGATAGCGACAGCACGCAGATGGCCGGAGGGCGCTCGGTCGCGGAGATCATCGAAGCGTGTGCTGACGCCGGCTACCACGCCGTCGAACCCTACTACCTCGACGACGAGGACGCGATCGCCTCCGCGCTCGATGACACGGGCCTCGAGATGGGGAGCGCCCACGTCGGCCTCGGCGACATCGAGGGCAACGTCTCCAGCGTCGCCGACACCTACTCGCAGTTCGGCGAACCGATCCTCGTCCACCCCTACGAGGGCCCGGACACCTGGAGCACCGAGTCCTCGGTCATGGACTTCGTCGATCGGATGAACTCCGTCGCCGACGCACTCGCCGACGAGGGTCTGACGCTGGGGTATCACAACCACGACCACGAGTTCCAGACGGTCGAAGGCAGCGACCAGGTCGCCTACGACATCTTCGCGGAGAACGTCAACGACAACGTCGCCCTCCAGATCGACGCCGGGTGGGTCCGCACCGGCGACGCGGATCCGATCCAGTACATCATCGACTACGCCGACAAGGTCGAGCTGATCCACATGAAGAACATGATGGACGGGGAGTTCGTCGAGATTGACGAGGGTGCCGTCGGCATGCGCGGCGTCGCGACCGCGGCGCGCCGGGCGGCCGACGTCCAGTATCTCATCTACGAACACGACGAGCCCGAGAATCCGATGGAGTCCCTGGAGGTCGGCGGTGACTGGCTCAACCGGCTCAACGGCCCCTGGGAGCCCGGCGGAATCTGTGCGATCCCGAACTTCACCGTCCACCCCGCGAAGCTCCACCAGCCGTAGGCGTCCTCCCGCCCCCGTCCTGATGGGTTCTCACGCCGGGCAGCCACGTTGCCGTCGATCGAGGTGATCACTGTGGACTCACTGGGTAGGACGGCGATTGGACTCACTCGGTAGGGCGGTTGGCGGCCGAACGAACGTCCGGAAAGACGCGAAAATCAGGCGTCCGGATCGGGGCGCGTCGTCAGCCGGTGTACTCACACAGCCAGATGCCGGCGTTGCCGCCGCCGCCGTAGCCCATGATGGCCAGCCGGCCGTCCGGCAGCACGCCCATGTCGGTGGCCGCCGAGACCGGGTGGCCCGGAGCGAACTCCGTAATGTCGAGCGTGACCGTCCGTTCGCCGAACTCGAAAAAGAAGATGCTGTTGCCCGACTGGGGCGTCATCACGAACTGCTTGCCCTCGAAGAAGGGGTCGAGCGCCCCCTCGCCGTGGTCCTCGGAGTGGCGGTAGCTGACGCCGGCGTTCGAGGAACCGCCCTGGGGGACCTCCGGCCAGGTGGTCTGGCCGGGACGGGGTGCGTCGAACCACGGGATCGAGGTGTCGTACTGGCCGAAGCTCTGGGGCTGCCAGACCAGCGCCGGACTGGTGTTCGGGATGTTCTCGATGCCGGTGTTGTTGACCGAGCGGTTCCTGAGGTTGTCCGGCCAGAACACCCGACCGGGCTCCTCGTTCTCGAAGTCGTAGTTGCGGTAGGGGTAGTACCCCTTGAAGAAGGGGTAGCCCTGGTTGCCCGGCCGGCAGTGGATGTCGTAGATCGACATCCCGGTCTGGCCGAGTTCGACCGACGAGGAGCCGGCGTCGTTGCCGTAGGAGGCGGTGATCAGGTGGCCGGTGTACTCGTCGACGTGGATGACGAAGGGGTTGCGCAGCCCCATGACGTACAGTTCCGGGCGGAACTCGTCCTCGGAGTAGCTCTCGCCGGTCTCCCCTTCCCAGTACTCCTTGAGGTTACCCTCGGGAATCTCGTAGAGGCCGTTGGGGTTGTACTCGGTGTCCGGGCCGTTGCCGCCCTCGTCGGTGGGGCTGATCCGGAGGACGCTCCCCCGCAGATCCGCCGTGTTACCGGAGGTGCGCTGGGCGTCGGAGATCGGGCCGGGCCGGCCGTGAACCATCCCCTGGCGTTCGTCGGTCATCGACCAGTTGACCTCGCCGTCGGGGTTGCCGACGTTGTTGGAGTTGTCACCGGTCGTGACGTACAGGTTGCCCTCGGGCCCGAACTGGAGGTAGTGGCCCTGGTGACAGCAGTTGTTCAGCTGGTGGGGCGGCCTGATGACGACCTGCTCGGAGTCGGGATCGAGCGTGCCGTCACCGGCCATCTCGAACCGCGAGATGCGCTGGTAGACGGTGGTGATGTTCTCGTCGTAGGGGTTGGGCCACTCCACCTGGTCGCCGCTGGCGGGGTGATAGAAGATGTAGACGTACCCGTTCTCCTCGAAGTCGGGGTCGATGGCGACGCTCTGGCCGCCCAGTTCACGGGCGATGCTGGGCGATCCGGGGTCGGCGAGCCCTTGGCCGCTCATCTTCACGTCGAGTTTGAGCGCGACGGTGTTCTCCTGGGTATCGGGATCGACGTACCCGACCTTCGCGCCGTTCTCTCCCGTTCTGTCCCCGTGGGAAACGAACCCGTCGCCGCGCTCGATCCACCAGACCCGGCCCTGGGGGTCGATGTCCATCGCCATCAGCCAGGGCTCGCTGTTCAGCTGGGTGAACTCGTAGTTGTCCCAGTTGGTCGCGGCCTCCTCGTTGCCCTCCGCATCGATGTCGCGGTGCCAGGAGACCAACGGATCCGGCTCCGGCGTCGGGGTCTCGGTCGGCGTCGCCTCCGTCTCCGTTTCGGTCGGCGTCGCCTCCGTCTCCGTTTCAGTCGGCGTCGCCTCGGTTCCCGCATCGGTCGGCGTCGAGCCATCGTCGTCGCCGTCTCCCAGACAACCAGCCGCGCCGATGACGCTCGCAGCCCCGAGCGTCTTCAGAAGGCGTCGATCGGGTTTCTGGCCGTCTTCCGGGCGCGATTCGGGAGAGTCGTGGTCCGTGTCTTCCCGGTCACCTGTCTGGTCGGGCATATGCAATGCAGGTATGGATTCAAATATAAGAACATTACGGTCGGGAGATGGACTACATGAACATTACGATCGCGGAACGCCTCTCGGGGCCCCGAGATGTCGGAGACGTGCTCCCATGGTGTGGTCGGGGGGTCGGAATCGACCGGTCGAGGAGTTCGGAACCGATCGGCCGGGAAGTGCGAGATGGGCCGATAATGCCAGGTGGGTAATTACTTAGTGGACCGACCGACTGGCACCAGTATGGGCTATGCGCCGTCGCGGACGCCGGGGAGGTGGCGGCGATGAGCGTCCCGCGAACGGTCGCCGCCGCCGTCACCGCGAACTCCCGGATCGTCATCCTGTTGATGCTGGTGGTGACGGGACTGGTCGCGGCGGGCCTGCCGATGATCGACACCGACGTCGACCTCGAGGAGATCACCGGCGATTCCCCGGAGGCCCAGGCCAACGACTACGTCGAGGAGAACTTCACCAGCGCCGGCGGCGAGAACACCACCGCCGTCCTTCTCGTCCACGCCGGCAACAACACCCTCACCCGGGAGTCGATGCTCCGGTCCCTCCGCCTCCAGCAACGACTCCGCGCCAACGAGTCGGTCAACCGTACCCTGATCGACGACGACCCCATCACCGGCCTCGAAAACGTCGTCGCCACCGGAGCGAACAGGAGCCAACGGGCCGACGCGCTCTCCGATCGGGCCGACGAGATCCGGGCCCGCTGGGACGAACTGAACGAAACCGAGAACCGGCTCGTGGCCGGCCTCGACGAGATCCGCGCCCTCCAGCGCGAGTTCGAGAACGACACCGCCGGGCTCGACGAGAACAGCTCCGAGTACCGGGAGCGGGAGGCACGACTCGAGGCTGACACGGCCGTCGTGATCGAACGCGTCACGGAGCCACTCGATGACGGCCAGCGTTACTCCTACAACCAGTCCGCGAACGCGATACGGCGGTTCGAGGCCCAGCTCGTCGAGATGGAGCGGGAGTTCGGCGAGGACGCCCCCGAGCAGGCGACCTACAACCAGACGGAACTGGAGATCGAGAGCGAGTACACGTGGGCGACGCTCGCGATACGCGAGGCGGAGTTCGGCGAGCTATCGCGGGAGGCGGACCGCCTCGAGGACGCCGCGGACGAACTCGAGGACGACCGGCCGCCCCTGGACGAACAGATCGCCGCCCTCGAGGACGACAACCTCTC
>CAYSJP010000038.1:3962-13118 GCA_964431395.1 uncultured Halobacteriales archaeon | reverse complement strand
AGGACATCGCCGAGGAGGCGGGCGTCCCGCTCCGGGAGCGTCTCCCCGTCTACGAACGCCACCTCGAGAGGCCGTGGGTGTCCGAGACCGTGCTCGACACCATCCACGCCGACGATGCGGCCGGCACACGCTATCGGGGCGTGCTCGGCGCTGACTGATCGCCCGCCCGCTCGGCTCACTCGCGCTCGTGTTGCCTCACGCGGCCTTCGTCGGCTACCGGTTCGTCCCCGTCGTCCGCTACCGACTCCGCCCCGCCGCCGGACCGCTCATCCGTCGACCGGCCGTCCCACCCCCCGTTCGACGTCGCGGTGTCGGCTCTCGTCTCCTCCGTCTCCCCGTACGGATCACCGTCATGGAACTCCACGGTGACGGGCTGCGCGAGCCGCCGGAGACTCCCGGCAATCCAGTTTCGTCCCCGGGCGAGTCGTCCGGGTGAATCCGGCGTACTCCGGTGGTACACGCCTCCCCGGAGGGAGACGAGACCACGGTCCCGCAGTTCCGCGAGCGCCGCGTCGACGTCCTCGGTGTCCGCGTCCATCGCCTCGTACAGTTCCGTTCCGGACCGGGATCGATCGCCGAGGAGTTCGCGGATCCGGCGTTGCAGATACTGCCGGTACACCGCCTCTCCGTCCGGCTGAGGGTCGCCCCGCTCGTCGATCCCGCCGTGACGGACCGACTGGACGCCATCGAGGGCGAGCCAGACGCCGACCAGCCCCAGGGCGGCGGGGATCAGGGTCGATCCCTCCGCCAGGAACAGCGTCACGCCGCCGAACAGGCTCGCGAGACCGAGACCGCCGTACCGGACGCCCTCTCGAAGATCGAACGCGTCGGCGACGAGCCCTGCCCCGCCGGCGATCGCACTCCCGATGAGCGTCGCGGCGAACTGCTCCGGCGCGGCGTCGAACACCTCGACCGACATCCAGGCGACGACCGCGAGCATGAGGATCGAACGTGCATCGATCCGGTTCTCGATCTCCTTCCGGAGCCGTCCCATCAGTCGGTGGTGACGCTCCCGGCGATCGGAGGTGACGGTGACTCCCGGAGCATCGGCGTTCCGTCCGCGCGTGGCCCGAGTCGTGGACCGAATGGGGGATCGTCGGGGTCGACGACCCGGCGTTTCAGGTAGTCCGTCGAGCGCTCGACCGGCGTCCGGCCGATCGCCGAGATCATGTCGACGTAGTCCGCGAACGTCCGGACCTCGCCGTAGTCGCCGCCGGCCCGCTTGGTGATCTCCTCGGAGAGGATGGTTCCCATGAAGTCGTCGGCGCCGCAGTTCAACAGTTTGAGTCCCTTCGCGTTCCCGAACTTCACCCAGGAGGACTGGATGTGCTCGACGTTGTCGAGAAAGAGCCGCGAGACGGCGATCATGAGTTCGTCCTCGGCGTCGGTCGCACCGCCCTCGACCATCCCGCGGTCGAACAGGGGGGTGTTGTGGTGGACGAAGGAGAGGGGGACGAACTCGGTGATGTTGCCGGTTCGGTCCTGGATGTCCCGGATGACCTTCAGGTGCTTTGCCCGGTGGGCCTCGTTCTCGACGTGGCCGTACATGATCGTCGAGGTCGTCGGCAGGCCGGCGTCGGCCGCCGCCTCGATCGCCTCGACCCACTCCCCGCTTTTGATCTTGCCGGGGCAGATCACGTCCCGCACCTCTTCGACGAGGATCTCCGCTGCGGTTCCGGGCACCGAGTCCAGGCCCGCCTCCCGCAGGTGAGGCCTCCTCGGGCGTGATCGAGTGGAGGTGGACCCCGCCGACGCTCATCGCCTCCATCTGGTCGGTGTACGCCGCGGGATTCTTCTCGTAGCGCTCCGGCGGCTTGTAGTTCAGGTCGCCACGGTCGCTCGTCTCCAGGATCTCCCGGTGCTCGGCGTCGAGCGCGAACGCCGGGTGCAGTCCCGAGACTGAGGTGACCTCGTAGATACCCAGGTCGAGCGCGTCCTCGACGATCGCGCGGGACTCGGCGGGGGTCTTCGTGAACCCGCCGTGGTCGGCGTCCGACTCCTCGAGGAACTGCTTCGAGCGGTCCTTGAAGTTACAGAACAGACAGCCGGTGTTGCAGGCGGTGGTGACGTTGTTGTTTACGTTGGCGACGAACGTGACCTCCTCGCCGACCATCTCGGCGCGGCGCCTGTCGGCGGCCTCGAGAACCAGTTCCTTTCGCTCGGCGTCGATCCCCGTCGTGTTCGACCCGGTCGTGAGGAGTTCGATCGCGTCGTCGACCGTCAGCCGGTCGTCGGATCGCGCCCTCGCGAGCGCGTTCTCGAAGGGCTGGTCGGTCTCCGGGCGGACGTCGAAACCGAACTCCCCACGGGGGACGTTCGCGCCCGGTTCGAAGGCGTCGGCCATTACAACCACCTCACACGGTCAGGGGGAAAAACGTAGCGTGTGGCCCCGCGTTTGCCGGAACCTACGTCACCGGTCGGCATCGGTTCGTATACAGTGGAAACCTCTTTATCGCGGCCCGCGAAGGCGTCCACATGACGAGCGTCAAGGAGTTCCGGATCGAGGAACCCGCGACCCCGGACGCGCTCGGGCGGGGCGCCTTCCGGTTCACCGACGACTACTCCGTCTTCGACTGGGGGAAGATGCCCGACGAGATCCCACGGAAGGGCGCCTCGCTGTGTGTCATGGGTGCGTTCAACTTCGAACGTCTCGAGGACGCCGGCGTCCCGACCCACTACCGGGGGGTCGTCACCGACGGCGCGGTCGTCGACCTCCCGTCGGCGATCGAGGCCGGCCACGCTCCCCGCGAGATGGCGATCGAACTGACCCGGGTCCCCGACCTCCCCTTCGTCGACGGCGCCTACGACTACGACGCCTACCACGCCGCCGCCGGCCGAAACTATCTGATCCCGCTCGAAATCGTGTTCCGCAACACCGTCCCGGTCGGGTCGAGCCTCCGATCCCGGACCGACCCCCGCGATCACGGACTCGATTCCGGGGAGTGGCCGGCGGAGGCGGTCGATCTCGCGGACCCGATCGTCGAGTTCTCGACGAAGTACGAGGAGGGGGATCGGTACCTCGACCGCGCCGAGGCCGACCGGATCGCCGGCGAGGCGGACCTCGACGATCTGGAGGCGCTCGCCGGCGAGGTGAACCGGCTTCTCACCGAGCGCGCCCGCGAGGTCGGCCTGACCCACCAGGACGGCAAGATCGAGTGTCTGTACCACGGCGGCGAGATCAGGGTCGCGGACGTGGTCGGCACGTTCGACGAGAACCGCTTCTCGTACGGCGACCAGCAGGTCTCCAAGGAGGTCCTCCGGCAGTACTACAAGCGCGAGCACCCGGCGTGGGTCGAGGCGGTCGCGTCGGCCAAGGAACGCGCGAAAGACGAGGGGATCGAAGACTGGCACGACCTGTGCGATCACGAGCCACCCTCGCTGCCGGACCCGGTGATCGGGGCCGCGAGCGACCTCTACGCCGCCGGGACGAACGCCTACACGGACACGGAAGCGTTCGACGCCCCCGCGCTCACAGATGCGGTCGAGACCGTTCGGGGCCTCTGATCGGGTCGCCTCCTCGCGCCTCGAAGGGACGATTCATAAGGTCGGTTGTATCTGTTTATCCGTGGTCGCCACCCCCGTCGGCAGCGACCACCGGTAAGAGACTACAACCGACCTTATCAAGTACCCCCGTGGGCTTTTTCGGGACATGGCCGATCCGACGTCAGATCTCGGCGAGGACGTCACCGAGGACGACGCGCCGAGGTGTGAGCACTGCGACGAGCCCATAGTGCAGGACCCCGATCATCGCGTCGTCACCGAGATCGAGGACGGCCTCGCCGTCCATCATCACTTCTGTTCCGAGGACTGCCTCCTCGCGTGGCGCGAGTAGGAGTCGACGGGTTCGGCCGGGACGTCGTCCGCGAGCGACTCCGGGCGTCCCAGTTGGTACTCCTCCGCACCGTTTCGCAGGTGTGACCGGCCGCGTCAGATACCCTTTCTCATGAGGTGGCTACGCAACACGTCGGCCTCCTTGTTGCCGGTGGCGGTGTTGACGACGACGACCGTGTCGTCCCCACCGATCTCGCCGGCCTCGGCGAGTCGTTCCGCCCCGACTGCCGCCGCGCCGCAGGCGACGTCCGGCTCCAGGCCGGTCCGGGCGGCCATCGCGGTCGCAGCCTCCAGGATCTCGTCGTCGTCGACGCCGACTGCGCCGCCGCCGCTCGCGTCGATCGCCTCGAGAACCCACGCCCCGGCGGTCGGGTCGGGCACCTCGAGCGCGCCACAGATCGTGTCCGGGTTCTCGATCGGGTCGGTGTCCGCGTTCCCGGCCTCGAACGCTTCGGCGATTGGCGCACACCTGCCCGGCTGGGCGGCGTAGAACGCCGGGACGGCGTCGACGAGCCCCCGCTGCTCGAAGGCCCGTGCCCCGCGGTACATCCCCAAAAGCGTCAGTCCGTGGGCGGTCGGGGCGACCACGGTATCGGGCGCGCCCCCGAGGTACGCGACGAGTTCGAAAAACAGCGTCTTCGCCCCCTCGACGCGGTAGGGCGTCCCGAACGGCGCCACCGAGTGCCGGGATTCCCCGGCGGTGGCATCGTCGAAGGCGCCGGCCGCGTCGTCGTACCGCCCCTCGACGACGGACATCTCGCCGCCGTGGACGTTCACGAGCGCCTTCGCCGTGTGGTTCGCCCGCGAGGGGAGAAACGCCTCCGCCGAGAGCCCGGCCCGGGCGGCGTACGCGGCGGCCGACTGCCCGGCGTTGCCCGTCGAAGGGAGCGCGACCGTCTCGGCGCCGTGCTCCCGGGCCAGCGACACCGCGACGGATAGTTCCCGATCCCTGACCGATCCCGTGGGGTTGCGCCCCTCGTCCTTGACCACGAGCTCCGCCACCCCGAGTTCCTCCGCGAGCCCCGGGCAGGACACCGCCGGTGTGGCGCCCTCCGCCATCGAAACCGCGACGTCGCCCCGGACCGGCAGGAGTGACTCGTAGTCCCACATCGAACCGCGCCCGGCGGATGCGACGCCCTCGGGCACGGCGTCGACCGCTCCGTGGTCGTAGGTCGGATCGAGAAACCCCCCACAGTTCGGACACCGCGCCGTCACCGCGTCCGGATCGAACCGCCGGCCACAGCCCCGACAGTCAAGGCCCGCGAACGCATCGGTCGTCTCCATGTGTCCCCAGCGGTCCGGCGAGGCTTTGTAGTCGTTGGTGTGCCCGGGCGTGGCGTGTCCCGAGTCGCCGGGCGATCACCCGTTCTCACCCGGTCATCGTGGGCCGTTGCCCCGTTCGAGGCAGGCGATTTGGGTGAGACTATGGCGAGATGTGGTTCCGTTTTGGTTCGGTTTCTGAAAAATCTATATGTGGGCTACTGCGCTGGTACCCGGTATCGTGCCATCGTGCACGTGTACCACCCATGACGACGGAAACGGACCACGACCGGAGCGGTACCACGAATCGGGACGCGAACAGTGACGGTGACAGCACGGGCGGGATCAGTGTGAACCGGCGGACGGTGCTCGGCGGGACGGCCGCGGTAGGGATCGGCGGCGCTGCCGGCCTCCTGAACGGGAGCGACCTCGGGAGCGCCCGACACGACGGATCGGACGAACGGCACTTCCGAATCCGGATCGAGAACGTCGCCTCGACCGATACGTACGCCTCGGATGCCTCGACGGGCGGCGCGGTGTGGCTCACTCCCGGCGCGTACGGCGTTCACGGGGGATCGAACCCGATCCTGACCGAGGGGAGTTCCGCCAGTCCGGGCCTGGAGGCGATCGCCGAAGCCGGGATTCCGACCGGCTTCTCCGGCGAACCCGGACTCGTATCCGAGCTGAGCGGGGATTCCGCGGTGTCGGAGGCGGGCGCGTTCACGCCGGCCGATACCGTCACCGACCCCAACGATCCGACGGGCGAGGTTCCGGGTGCCCCCCCGATCGCCCCTGGAGGTGCCTTCGAGTTCACGGTCGAGGCACTCCCTGGCGAGAAGCTGTCGCTGGCGACGATGTTCGTGCCCTCCAACGACCTGTTTTACGCGCCTGGACCGAACGGAATCCCGCTGTTCGACGCGAGCGGAACCCCCCGGAACGGGGACGTGACGGGCGAGGTCGAACTCTGGGACGCGGGCACCGAACCCAACGGGCAACCGGGCTTCGGCCCCGACCAGGCACCGGCACAGGGGAGTCCCGACCAGGGCGCCGACGAGGGGGGCGTCGTCCGCCGGATCGGAAACGTCGACGACGGCTACGCCTACCCGACCGTCTCCGACAGCATCAGCGTCAGCGTGACGCCCGGGTCAGCGACCACGCCGTCCCCGACGCCGACCGCCACACCGACGCCATCCCCGACGCCGACTCCCACCGACGGCGGGACGGACGAGACGATCACACCCGGTCAGCCCGGGCTCGGCCTCGGCGTCGGCGCCCTGGGGCTCCTGATCGCGAAGTACCTGCGCTCGCGCGGCGGGGAGTGACCGGCTTCACAGCAGTTTCCGGAAGGCGTCGAGCGGGGGGAACACGAGCGTCTCCTCGCTTTCCTCCTCGCGAACGATCGGCCGGAACGCGCCGAGCTCCGCGAGGAGCGGCGACTGCGCATCCCGCCCCCGCATCCCGTTCACGGTCACCCCGGCGGCGAGTTCGGTGAACGCCGGCAAAACGAGCACGTCCGCCCCGCGGTAGGTCCCCTCGCCCCAGAGGAAACAGGGACGGCGGACGCCCTCGATCTCGATCGCCGGGTGCTCGTGCCCGATCACGTACCGATCGGCGTCGGCCGCCGGTTCCTCGTGGCCGTGACAGACGAGGGTGCCGTCGTCGAGACGGTGCTTCGAGACCGGGTCGGCGAGCGAATCGAGGGCCGCGTCGTGGTTGCCGCGGACGACGACCAGCTCCGCCCCGGCCCGCTCGACGTGCTCGCGAAGCTCCGAGAAGGCCCCGTGCACTCCCTCCGGAACTCTCCCGAAGGCGTGAACGACGTCGCCCGCGAGGACGACCGTCCCTGGTTCGACGGCTTCGAGGAGATCCGCCATCCGGGACGCGATGGCCTCCCGCTCGGGCAGGGGGAGTTCGACGTTCGAGGTCCGGCTCCGCCCGAGGTGGAGGTCCGCGAGGACGAGCGCCCCGGGGTCCGGGAGGTACGCGGCACGATCCCGAACCGAAAACCACCGATCGGAGTCCGGGGAGCCGGAAGCGGCGCCCGCCGATCCGTCCCCGCTATCGCTCATCCACGCGGAGCGCCTTTCCGAGGTCGATCTCCGAGTGGGTCAGGACGTACACCGCGTCCTCGAGCAGGTCGAGGAGTTCGGGGACGATCCGGACCACGAGAAAGGCGATGGCGACGAGGGCGAGGACGGACATGCTCTGTGCGATGACCCGATCGGCGATGAAGTACGAGACGAGCCCGGGGTCGGTGTAGCCGACCAGCCCCGAGATCTCCGCGACGAACACCTGGAACCACTGGTTGCCGAAGGCGACCGCGATGAACACGTTCCGGACGATGTTGAGGGCGTAGATGATGCCGACGGCGACGGCGGCGGCCTGCAGCTTCCGGACCAGCGGCGCCTCCAGCGCCGCGATCAGCCCGGCGAACACCGTCATGCTCCCCAGGCCCGTGCAGGCGAGGACGATGTGGGTGGCGTAGGTGTGGCCGGCGTAGGTGAACTCGAGGCCGCTCCGGTAGCCGTTCGGCCCCTGGGTGAGCGCCACGTCGTAGCCCAGCCACGTTATGGCGGCGTACGTCTGGCCCGCGACGGCCTCGACGGCGGTCTCGCGCAGGATGGCGATCGTCTCGAAGGGGAGATAGACGACGCCCATCACGGCGACGGCGTGGGTGAGCGTGAACAGCGAGTCGCGGCCGGACCACAGCAGGTAGCCCGCGTACGCACACGCAGGGACGGCGAGGACAGCGAGCGCGCCCTCGATCGGGCTGCGCATCTCGAACGCGAACCGGGGGACGAGGAGGAGCCAGAACACGCCGAAACTGCCCCAGGCGACGGCGCCCATCGCCCGGCCGATGCGACCGCGCGATTCGAGTGCCCAGCCCGCGACGAACGTCGCGACGACGATCCAGGCGACCGCGTCGGTTATCCCCAGCGGGACGGGCTCGATCATGCCCGGAGTGACGGGCCTCCCGCACAAAGAGTTGACGGCTCCCGAAGCCCCCGACGGGATCACTTCCCGGCGGAATCCGGGCCGATACGGTGGCGCGAACGGGGACCCTTACTCCTCGAAGGCGAGGTTCATGATCCACTGGGAGAAGGCGTCGTCTCGCGGGTCGGCGTCCTCCTCGCCGACGAACGGCGACAGCATGTCGCCCGCCATCAGCAAGGAGAAATCGAGATCGCGGGGGCGGGGCGAGAGGTGGTAGGTCCGGTTGCCCTGGTAGGTGGCCTCCTCGCGCTGGATGAGGTTTTCGTCGGTTAGCGACTCGACGATCCTGCTCCCCTTGCGCGATGAGACGTCCAGTTCCTTCCAGAAATCGCTCTGGTAGATTCCCCCGGTTTCCCGGATGAGTTCGAGCCCCCGGCGTTCGTCCTCCGAGAGTTTCTCGACGGCAGTGGCCACACTCATACGCCTTGTTCGGAACCCCGTCGGTTTAACTCTTACAGGCCGAGTCGACTGCTTCGTACTCCGCCCGACAGGGCGGCCCGTCGGCGTACCGGTAGGTCGCGCCCCCGTCAGTGCCGAGCGCGATCAGCGAGGACGACTGCGTCCCGAACCCGTCGCCGTGGACACAGACGCCGTAGTCGTGGTCACCCAGAGCCGCACCCGCCCGGTCCAGCCACGCACTCGCGGACTCTCGGGGGCCGGGCGCCAGATCCGCCCGCAGCAGGCGCGCGCTCTCGACCTGGCGCTCGCCCGGTTCCCTGCGGCGGTCGGGGACGTCGAACTCGTCGTCGTACCCGACGTTCATCACGGCGTGGACCCCCGGTGCCAGGTTCGAGACCCGGAGGCGGCCGTCCCACGAAAGCAGGATCGCCGCGTCGGCGTCACAGACTACCAGATTGAAGAAGTCGTAGCCCCGGGCGTCGATCTCCCGCTCGACCGCCCGGGCCGCCGCCTCCGCCGACCGCTCGGCCAGGACGTCCCGGACGAGGAGGCCCCGGGAGCGCTCGCCCTCGCGGTCCTCGTCGGTCCAAAGGTTCGTGATCGCCACGAGAACGCCCGCCCCGTTGTACCCGATCCAGGTCCCGCCGGCGTCCTCGTCGCGCGGTGCGACGA
>CAYSJP010000038.1:0-3862 GCA_964431395.1 uncultured Halobacteriales archaeon | reverse complement strand
CGACCTCCTCGTCGCGGTTCGCCGCGACGGCGACCGGGGACTCCTCGAAGACGCGCCAGGCGACGACGAGCGTGCACACCTTCGAACCTACTGGACGCGATGGTTTAAACACCGGCGCGACGAGCACACACACATGGACCTGCTGGACGCGGTCGATCCGGGGACTGCCGTCGCGGGGCGAAGCGACTGGCTCGACACCGAGGCCGTCGAGGCGATCACGGAACACCCGCTGGACTGCATCGGGACGGAGTTCCCCCACTGGGTCGGCGCCGTCGACTCCGCCGACGGTTTCGAGCGCCCGGCGGACCAGCACCCCGTCTTCCACGGCTGTTTCGACTGGCACTCCGCAGTGCACAGCCACTGGTCGCTGGTCCGCGCGCTCCGGCTGTTCGACCACCCCGCCGAGTCGGAGATCGCGGGGGCCATCGACGCCCGGCTGACGGTCGACGACGTCGAGCGGGAGGTCGGGTACTTCGAGGACAACGAGACGTTCGAGAAGCCCTACGGCTGGGCGTGGCTCCTGCGTCTCGCCGCCGAGTTGCACCTCTGGGACGACGAACGCGCCGACGCGTGGCGGACCACGCTCCGGCCGCTCGAGGACCGGATCGTGGAACTGGTAGAGGCCGATTTTCTCACCCAGGAACGCCCGTTCCGCGTCGGGACCCACGACAACTCCGCGTTCGCGCTCGCGGGGGCCCTCGATTACGCGAGAGTGGTCGGAGCGGGGTCGCTGGAGGCCGACGTGCTGGAGACGTCCCGGCGCTTTTTTGCGGACGACGAAAGCTACCCCGTCGAGTACGAGCCGATCGGGTGGGACTTCGTCTCGCCAGCGCTAACGGAGGCGGACCTGATGCGCCGGGTGCTCGGTCCGGACGCCTTCGAGACGTGGCTCGAGGAGTTTCTGCCCGACGTGACGACGCCACCCCACGACGCGATCCTGGAGCCGGTCGGCGTCGATCCGGGATCGGACGACGGTGTCGAACTCCACCTGGTCGGGCTGAACCTCTCGCGGGCGTGGTGCCTGGTGGGGATGGCGGACTCGCTGGCGGACCGTTCGTACGCCGACGCGCTCGAGGAAAGCGCCGAACGCCACGCCGAGCGCGGCCTGTCTCGGGCGTTCACTGACGACTACGCCGGAGCCCACTGGCTCTCCTCGTTCGTGCTGTACCTGGTGACGCGCGAGGAGGGCGGGATCGCGCCGGGGGGCGGTGGCTGATGCTGATACCGTTGGCTGTATACTGTCGGACGGAACGTTTGATGATCTCCGCCGGGAACGGTCCCCGGCGGAATGTATCACTGCTTCTGTCCGACAGTGTGACTCCCCTCGTCTCGTCCCGGTGAGCGCCGCCGATGGGAGTGTCGGTCACCGGTGAACGGCTACGGCGATCGGTACCGGTCTCCCAGGCGCTCCCGGACCGCCTCGCGGTCGACGGTTCCGGAGGCAGTCCGGGGGAGCGCGTCGGCGACCCGGATCGTCTTCGGGGTCTCGAACCCCGCGAGCCGCTCCCGGCAGAAGCCGCGGAGTTCGTCGCTCCCGAGGGGATCACCGCTCCCCGGATCGTCGGCGACGACCAGCGCGGCCACGCGCTCGCCCCACTCCGGGTCGTCGAGTCCGACGACGGCCGCGTCCCGGACTCCCGGGTGCTCCCGGAGGATACTCTCGACCTCGCCCGGCGGGACGTTCTCGCCGCCGGTGACGATGACGTCGTCGACGCGCCCGACCACGTACAGCCGGCCCGCCCCGTCACGGTACCCCCGGTCGCCGGTTCGGAGGCCGTGGGCGCCGAACGCGGCGCCGTCGCCGCCGACGTACCCGGGCGTCACCGTCGGCCCGGACACCGCGATCTCGCCCACCTCCCCCGCCGGCTGCTCGGTGCCGTCCCCGTCGACGATCCGAACGTCCGTCCCGAGGAGTGGGTGGCCGACGGTCCCCGCTCGATCGAACGCCTCCTCCGGTGTCGCGGTGGCGATCTGTGACGCGGTCTCGGTCGTGCCGTACGTGGGGTACACCGGGACGCCGCGTTCCTCGCACTCCGCGACGAGCGACTCCTCCGCCGCCGCCCCTCCGAGGAGCACGAACCGGAGCGTCCCGGACAGGGCGACGCCGGTCTCGAAGATCCGGCGGAGCATCGTCGGGACGAGCGAGATCCCGGTCGCCCCGTGTTCGCGGGTCGCTCGGCCGGTGCGCTCGGCGTCGAACCCCGCCTGGATCACCACGGTCGTCCCGTACAGCGCCGACCGGAGGACCGGCGCCAGCCCGCCCATGTGGTGGATCGGGAGCGGACAGAGCCACCGATCCCCCGGATCGACGCCCAGCCGGAAGGCGGACGCGACCGCGCTGGCCCGGACGTTCCGGGCCGTGAGCCGGACCGCCTTCGCCGGGCCGGTGGTCCCGGACGTGAACACGAGGAGCATCAGCTCGTCGGGCTGGCGGTCGGCTTCCGGAATCGCTGCGCTCTCGTGTGTCCGAATCGGCGTGACGTAGCCGTCCTCGACGGAGACCTGGTCGCCGAGGGAGACCGGCCGGAGGGGCTCGGCGTCCGCTCCGCCGGTCGCATCCACCGCCGCGGTCTCCGTGTCGGCCTCACAGACGAGGTGTGCCGCGCCGGCGACCCCGATCCGGCGCTGCAACTCGTCGGTCGCGACCCCGGGGTCCAGCGGGACGGGCACCGCGCCGAGCCGGAGGATGGCGTGGACCGCCCGGACGGCGTCGACTGACGTCTCCAGGAGGAGGGCGACACGATCGCCCGCCCCGACGCCGACCGACGCGAGCCGCCCGGCGAGGTCGGCGACCGCAGTGTCGAGTTCGGCGTACGACCACCGCTTCCCGGACGCGGCGTCGACGACGGCGAGGCGATGGGGCGTTGCCGCCACCCGGCTCGCGAGGACGTCTCCCCCCTCCGCGTCGATCACTCCCCCGTCCACGCGACGCTCACCCCGTTTCCGGCCTCCTGTGGCACCGATATCCGGCCCCCCGACACTCCGGTCGGATCCGGCGCGAGGTCCGTCTCCAGCCTGTCGGCCGTCGCCAGCCCGCAGGCGCGGTCGATCCCGAGTCCCGCCGCCAGGTGGACCGCTGCAGTGCGGGCGACCACGCCGTCGATCGTCGTCGTGACGACCGGGTCGATCCCGGCCTCGCGCGCCCGCTTCGCGGCGGTCCACGCCCGGTCGAGCCCGCCCAGCACCATCGGCTTCAGGACCACGACGTCCGCGGCCCCGGCCTCCACGACGTCCCCGATCGAGCGTTCGGCCAGCGATTCGTCGAGCGCGACGTCGGCGCGTGCCCGGAGGTCGGCGTGTCCCGACAGGTCTCCGGGTGCGAGCGGCTGCTCGACGTACTCGAGGTCGATGTTCTCGGCGTCCTGGAAGGCACCGATCGCCAGCCGCGCCTCGCTCGGTGACCACGCGCCGTTGGCGTCGACCCGCAGTTCGATGTCGTCGCTCACCTCCGAGCGGATCGCCTCGAGGCGCCCGGCGTCGATCGCCGTCTCCCGCGCGCCGACCTTGATCTTCAGCGTCCCGAACCCGGCCCGGACCGCCTCCAGGGCCGCACCGACGGTCTCCATGATCCGCCCGTCGCCCGCCGTGGCGTTGACCGGGACCGACGTGACGGCCTCGCCGCCTTCCTCCCGGAGGTGGCGGTAGATGGGTTCCTCGGCCAGGCGGGCCTCGCGGTCGAGAAGCGCCAGGGACACGCCGTGGCGCGCTGCGGGCGATCCCTCCGTCGCCGCGAGCGCGGCGTCGGGACCGCCCGTTTCGAGCCGTTCGAGCGCCCGGTCGATGGCCGCCCGACACTCCCCGAGCGGCTCCGTCCATCCCGGTAGTGGCGTCGACTCGCCGACCCCCACGGGCCCGCCGTCCT
>CAYSJP010000037.1:0-13454 GCA_964431395.1 uncultured Halobacteriales archaeon | reverse complement strand
TGGCCGCCGGCGTCAACTTCTCGGAGGCCACCTGTGGCGCCTGCATCGGTAACGGCCACGTGCCCGCCTCCGACTCCGTCTCGCTGCGCACGTTCAACCGCAACTTCGAGGGCAGGTCGGGCATCGAGGACGACAACGTGTACCTCTGCTCGCCGGAGGTCGCCACCGCGTCGGCGCTGGCGGGCGAGATCGTCGATCCTCGCGACCTCGCGCCGGAGATGGACGGACTGGAGGATCCGGGCTTCGAGATGCCCGAGCAGTACGACGGCTCCACCGCCGACCTCATCACCCCCGAGGAGGCCGAGGACGACCAGCTGATCAAGGGACCGAACATCGGCGACGTCCCCCTGCAGGACCCCCTGGATTCGGATCTGGAGGGCGAGAACCTGCTGAAGATGGGCGACAACATCACCACCGATCACATCAGCCCGGCGAACGCCGACGTGCTGATGTACCGATCGAACATCCCCAAACTGTCGGAGTTCACCCTCACCCGGGTCGACGAGGAGTTCCCCGAGCGCGCGAAGCAGAAGGGCGGCGGCGTTCTCGTCGCCGGCGAGAACTACGGCCAGGGTTCCTCGCGTGAACACGCCGCCATGACGCCGATGTACCTCGGCGTTCGCGCCGTCTTCGCACGGAGCTTTGCCCGCATCCACCGCGCGAACCTGTTCAACTTCGGCATCGCACCGTTCACCATCGACGAGGAGACCTACGAACGCATCGACCAGGGCGACCACATCGAGGTCCTCGACGACGTTCGCGATGGCGTTCTCTCCGGTCAGGAGGCGTTCACCGTCCGCGTGAACGACGACTGGGAGACCACCGTCGAACTCGACGCCTCCCAGCGCGAGCGCGACATGCTCGCGGAGGGCGGGAAGCTGGCGTGGACGAAACAGCACGCCGGTGGCGACGCCGACGGGAGCGCGGCCGCGGACTGAGCCGGCTCCCCGGATTCCGGCCGCCCGCGCTACTCGAAGACTAGAAGCGTCCGGTCGGCCCGTCGGTTTAGGTACGCCGTCCCGTCGCGTTCCTCGATGTACGCCTCGATCGCGTCGTATGGGAGATCGGAGACGTCGATCACCCGGGTTTCGGGGTGCGGT
The DNA here is from genome assembly GCA_964431395.1 of uncultured Halobacteriales archaeon. GTDB lineage: Archaea > Halobacteriota > Halobacteria > Halobacteriales > Hikarchaeaceae > CAYSJP01. The sequence goes on along the minus strand of CAYSJP010000037.1, from coordinate 12,354 downwards.
CCGCCCGGATTCTGCGCTTGCGTTGTAGGCATGGGCGTTCCCTGCTACGACGGACGAGAACACGACGATGGCCGGTTGGTTTCGCCCGAAGAGAATCGCGTCGGACGGATGGCTGTCGCGCGGCGTCCGGACGGACGCGATTTGGTGTCGATCGGCGGCGTGTCTCGCGACGCCCGGTGACCGGTCAGACGAGGTGCGAGGCGACGAGCGCGGCCGCGACCGCGAGCATGGCGCCGCCGTTGAGGAGCACCGACTGCCGGTGGTATGTCTCGAAGGCGTCCTCGCCGGCGGCGTCCATCTTCGGGATCAGCACCCACCGCGAGTACGCCGCCAGCGCGACCGCAACGACGGCGCTTCCGAGGACTGCCAGGACCGGTACGTCGAACGTCCCCAGCACCCCGACCCCGACCCCGGCGAGGAGCGCGACCGTTCCGAGGACCACCCCGAGAGTGTAGTACCGCGGAAAGACGTCGTTGACGTACGCGCCGGCGTCGTCGCCGAAGACTGCAAAGGCGCGTGGCGCGCCGACGAAGGAAAAGAACGCCATCGTCCCGAGCCAGGCGCCGAGGGCACCGTCGAGCAGTATCGTGACGACGTCGGTCGTGAGTGTCACAACCGTGATTGGGCTCTCGTCGGCATCACGGTAACGGTCGCGAGCGAGGGACGCCGAAACGACGGTCGCCATCGAGAAGAGGGGATCACTCAGGAGGGAACGATCCGGTACACGGTCCCGGTCCCCTCGAAGTCGGTCGCGAGGAGGTACAACTCGCCATCGGGGGACTGGCCGAACCCGAGTGGCGCACCCTCGAGGCCGGCGTCGACGACCTCGATCGGCCACAGTCGGTTCCCGTTCTCGGGGGGACGGGCGGCGAACACCGGGCCCGCGACGTCGCCGAAGACGTAGCGATCCTGGAGGGCGGGAACTCCCTCGCCGGCGTAGAAGTGGCCGCCGATGACGGCGACGCCGACGTCGTGGGAGTACGCCAGCACGGGATCGACCAGTGGGTTGCCCCGCGGCGATTCGTCGGGACACTCCCCCGACCGGAAGCAGACGACCCCCTCCTTGACGTTCCACCCGTAGTTGCCGCCCTTGGTGACCATCGACACCTCCTCGTAACTCCCCTGGCCGACGTCGCCGACGAACAGCGTCCCGTCGTCGTGAAAACTCATCCGGTAGGGGTTGCGAAGGCCCCAGGCGTACTGCTCGTCGAGGCCCTCCTCGCCGACGAGGGGATTGTCCGCGGGGACGGCGTAGTTGTTTCCGTTCTCCTCCCGGTCGACGTCGATCCGGAGGATGCTGCCCAGCAGGTTCTCCGTGACGTCCTGGCCGTTGCCGCCGCCGACTGAGTCGTACCAGTCCTCCGCGTGGCCCGTGCCCTGGTCGGCGCCGTGGCCGCCGTCCCCGAGGGCGACGTGGAGGTACCCCTCCGGACCGAACCGGACGTCGCCGGACTGGTGCCACTTGTCGGGCTGGGGTATCTCCATGATGGTGCGCCCCGACCCGTCGACCGTTCCGGTGAGGTCTTCGGTGGCTCGGTACTCGGCGAGAACGGCGGTGTGGTTGTAGTTCGAGGGCGTGCCCTCGCGACGCCGGGCGCTGTACCGGACGAAGTACCGGCGGTTCGACTCGAAGTCGGGATGCAGCGCCAGCCCGATGAGGCCCGTCTCCCAGTCCTCGCGCTCCACGAGGTCGTCCGAGACGTCGAGTACCGGTTCCCCACGGACCCCGGTGTCGTCCTGGACGTGGAGCGTGCCGAACTTGTCGGCGATCAAGCGGACGTGGCCGTCCGTCCCGGCGCCCCCGGTGCCGGGGACGTCCTCGACGGCGATGGGCTGTCTGAACCCCGTCGCGACCGGTTCCAGGGCGACGGTCGGCCCGTCCTCCTCGATGGGGCTCTCGTCCCGTGTCGCGGGGGGAAGGTCCGGCGGCGTGTCGAAGGGCACGGGCGTGGGCGTCTCCGTCGACGTCGGCGTCGGGGATTTGGTCGGCGTGTCGCTCGCGGGGGCAGTATCGGTAGCGGTGGCAGTGGCGGTGTCGGCAGCGGTGTCCGCTTGCCGGCTCGTCGTGGGATCCGGCGCCGTCGTTCCGCCGCCGTCCGCCGGCGAGCCACACCCGGCCAGGGCGACGCCCATCGCAGCCAGGTACGTCCGTCGGTCGAGCGCCTCGAGAGAATCCATGACGTTCGGTACGGAACGATACAGGTAAAACCTCTGACTCGAGGACCGGACCCGGAAGGCCCACGCGGAGCTCGTTCGACGGCGGTTACGTCACGCTTTTTACACTCGGACCCCGATTGATCGTCGTGACGACGACGGCCGGGAGTTCCTCGGGGATCACGATCCGGCAGGCGACCCGGGCTGACCTGCTCGACGTCCACCGGATCGAGAAACAGTCCTTTCCCCAGCCCTGGCCGTACCACGCCTTCGAGGGGTTCCTGTCCGAACCCGGCTTTCTCGTCGCCAACGACGCGGCGGTGGTGGGATACGTGGTCGCCGACACCGTCAGGAACCACGGCGCGGCGATCGGCCACGTGAAGGACCTCGCGGTCGCACCCGACCGCCGCGGCGAGGGGATCGGGTCGGGGCTCCTCGAGCGGACCCTGGGGTCCCTCGCTGCTCGCGGCGTCGGCCACGTCAAACTCGAGGTCCGGGCGTCGAACGACCGGGCGCGGTCGCTGTACGGACGCTTCGGATTCGAACACCACCACACCGTCCCGCGGTACTACGACGACGGCGAGGACGCGCTCGTGATGGTCGCCGACCTCGCCACGGGGTGATAATGACTGTTGTAGGCAATTATCGCATCGACCGCCCGACGGCGGGCGGTCGGAGCGGTAATCGGCTACACGAGTCACTATCAACCGTTGCTGACTTGCCGCTCGCGTCCCCAAGCGATTCCATGGCGTACGCGTGTCCGGTGTGTGATGCGGTGGAGGCCGACGCCGAGCATCTCGCGAACCACCTCGCGATCACCGCGTCCCTCCACGAGGGCGACCACGCGGCGTGGCTCGACGATCACGCGCCCGACTGGCCGAACCGGTCACCGTCGGAACTCGGCGCGACGGCGGTCGAACACGCCGAGGAGCGAGAGGTCGAGGGGAGCACTCACTCCCACGAACACGGCCACGAGTCGGGCCGGCGGCCGGAGACGGACTCCGGATGGATGGACGCGTCCGGGGCCGACGACGAAACGGAGCGCGTCCTCCGCGAGGCCCGCGAACTGACGCGCCGAGCCCAGGAGAAGTCAGAGGGCGAGGCCCAAGAGGAGTGAATCGGAACCCCCGGAAGGCGGGGGTTCCAAAACGGTGGGACGGTTGATCGGCTGACGGGAGCGGTCAGCCGCCAAGGTTCGATCGCTTGACGACGCCGATCAGCCGATCCCGCCGGATCGCGACCTCGGTTCCCGCCCAGCCGAGTACGATCACGCCCTGCAGCAGCACCGCGACGCCGCCGAGCGGCGTCACCCAGTGGGGGAGCGCGTACAGGGTGCCGTTTAGCAGCAAACTCGGCGTCAGATCGGTTAGGAACCCACGGAAACACGCCAGAGCGCCGTCACAGCCGCCCTGGACGTACGCCGTCACCTCTCCGGGCGGTGTGGCGTTTCCGCCCGGCGTTTCGTTGTTCGACCCCGTCTGCTGCAGGTACTGCATGCTGTACCCGCCGGTGCTCTCGTCGCCCGTACCGAGCAACTCGAGGTCGTACCCTCCCTGCAGGAAGTCCCGTTTCGAGACGATCTCGCCGTCCTCGTTCACCTCGAGGATCCGTTTGCCGTGGGAGTCGGCGATCAGCGTGTTCCCGTTCGGGAGCCGGTCCGCGTCGCGGGGCCACTGGAGTCGGGAGTCCTCCCAGAGCCAGGAGAGTTCCCAGCTCCCGTCGGCGCGCTGGTACTCGACGATGCGACCGTTCTCGGAGTCGGCGACGAGGATCGCCGGACCGCCACGCTCGGCCGGAATGTAGTCGGCGTTGTGCTGTTCGTAGAGGACGTCGTGATCGTCGTCCTCACCGAGGGTCCAGTCCTCCTGGAGCCCCTCGCCGGGGTCGAGAAACACGACCTGGTCCTGGTTGCGGAGGTTCACCATCACGCGCCCGTCGTGGAGGTACTCGACGTCGTTGAGGTGGGTCCAGTCGTCGGGGTAGACCCCGCCGCTCTCGGGCGCGTAGTCCTCGGAGACGTTCCACTCCCAGATCTTCTCGCCGGTCGTCGTGTTCACCATGTACACCCCGTCGGGGAAGCTGATCTTCCCGACTAGGAGCACCGAGTCGTTCACGCGGTCGACGTCGTGGACCTGCGCCGACCCCGGCATCGGCGTGTACCAGGAGTACACCTCGGTGCGCTCGCCCGTGGTGAGGTTCACGCGCTCCCAGACGTTCAGCATACACCGCTCGGGGCCCTCGCAGTTCGAGGCGTTCCGGTTCCGATTGTTGGCGATGTACGTGACGGTGTTCTCGCCGGCGGGGCTCGGGTCGACGTCGTGGTAGATCTGGTGGGTGGAGTCCTGGTAGATGGTCTCGCCGTCGGGTCCGTATGCGACGATCCGGGGCGGCCCCACCGCGTCCACGACCGCGACGGTGATGCCGTTCCCGACCCCGATGGACTCCGATGTGTTACCGGGGGTGGCAGTCCCGTTGTCGGGAGACGGTGACGGCGAGAGGGTGCCGCCGGGGGCGGCGCCGTCCACCGGGTCCGAGGAGGTCACGAACCCGCTGAGGACGGGGATCATCAGAAGCACCAGCAGGATGACGACGGCGATCCGGAACCTCCGGATGCGACGGCTCATACACCTCGGTTTTGGAACCTCCGGTTATATGTTTTCCTGACTTCGACACGCTCACCCGAGCGCCTGATTCCGGTACGCCCACGGGATCGGCCCGACAGGTGGGTCCCCGGGTCGATCTCCCGTCGGACTGCAGGTCCGGGCTCGGCCCACGGCCCGTAGCCGACAGCGTCATCCCACCGAAGCCGTGAGACCGACGTATGCGCATCGGCGTCGTGGTGAACCCGATCGCGGGGATGGGCGGCCGGGTCGGCCTGAAGGGAACCGACGGGAAACTCGCGGAGGCGCGTGCTCGTGGCGCCGAACCGCGTGCGCCCCGACGCGGCCGGGAGGCACTCGAGGCTCTCGCGGCACACGCCCCGGACGCGACCGTCCTCACCTACGGCGATCCGATGGGCGAGAGCGAGGCCCGCGGAGCCGGGTTCGAGCCCGTCGCCGTCGGGTCCCCCGATGGGGAGGAAACCACGGCAGCCGACACCCGCGCGGCCGTCGCGGCGTTCGTCGGGGCGGGCGTCGATCTCGTCCTGTTCGTCGGCGGCGACGGCACCGCGGTCGACGTCGCCGAGGCGGTCCAGAACCGGACCACGGACGGGGCCGCGAGCGCCGGTACGGACGTTCCGATGCTGGGCGTCCCCGCGGGCGTGAAGGTGTACTCCGCGGTCTTCGCGGTGACGCCGGCCGCCGCGGGCAGGGTCGCCGCCACCTTCGAGGCGACGGAGGACGCGGAGGTGGTCGACGTCGACGAGGACGCCTTTCGAGGGGGTGAGGTCCACACCGACCTGAAAGCCGTCGTCTCGGTGCCGGTCGCGGAGGAGCGCCAGTCGGCCAAGCAACTCGGCGGCGGCACCGTCGAGGGGCTGGCGAAGTCAGTCGCGGACGGGACGGAGCCCGGGGTCACCTACGTCCTCGGCCCTGGCAGCACCGTCGGCGCGATCAAGCGCGAGCTGGGTTTCGAGGGGTCGCCGCTCGGCGTGGACGTGTACCGAAACGGCGAGGTGGTCGCACGCGACGCGAGCGAGGCGGAGATCCTCGCGGCGCTCGGGGAGGACAACGTCGTGATCGTCTCGCCGATCGGCGGCCAGGGCTTCGTGTTCGGCCGCGGAAACGACCAGATCTCCCCCGCCGTGATCGAGCAGTCGGACGTCGAGATCGTCGCCTCCCGGCGGAAACTCGACGGGATCGGCGTCCTCCGGGTCGATACGGGCGACACCGACGTCGACGAGTCGCTGCGTGGCTGGCGGAAGGTCCGGGTCGGCCGCTTCGAGCGCAGGATGATGCAGGTGAAGTGACACGCCCGGCATCTGCAGAGCGGTCCCCGGGAAAGCCGGCCACGCCGGTGGTGCACCCGGGCTGGACGGTGGCTCCGGTTGGATCGCGTCGGGGGCTCCTACCGGACCCTGCGGTACAACGCGTACAACAGCACCGCGAGGCCCACTCCGAGCGCCGAGACGAAGCGGGCGTCCAACCTGACCACCCGGGCGGGCTGGTACACCTTGAGGCCGTATTCGTACAGCACGTCGACGGTGTCGACGGGGACGACGCCGACCACCGCCACCGTGACGGCGATCAGCACGAACGCCGACCCCTGGAGCAGAAAGAACATCAGCACGTCCTCGATGCGGACCAGCCGTCGCGCCTCGCTCTCGCTCAGCGACCGCCGACGGACGACGGAGAGCTGGCGGACCAGCAACAGCCCCGTGGCGAAGGTCACGACGGCGCCGCCGAGGCCGAGGCCGACGATACGCAGGCCGAACACCGCGGACAGCGGTTCGACGCCCGCGAATGACCGTATCCGGTCCCGGCTGAGAAAGAGCCCGGGAGCGAGCAACGCCGACAGACCCAGCGTCGCGACTGCGACGCGGATCTTGCTCCGGATGCCGAGCGGGAACGTCCGACTAACGGTGACCTCCGCCTGTTCGTAGGGGGTACCCTCGAGGATCCGGTCGGCCACGTCGTCGTCCGAACTCATATCGGGGCGGTGTCGGAAATAACCGTACGTGCTGGAGACTTAGGTCTCTTCCGAACCCTGATACCGATCGTCGTGAGTCGTTCCGGCGAACGGGGAGTTATGAGCCTCTGTCGCGTAGGGACTCCCGACGACCTGGCGATGTCGGACCCGATTCCCCTGACGCGTGAGGCACTCGAGTCTCTGCTCGCGGACGCGACCCACGAGACGGTCGTCTCCTTCGTCGCCGACCTTCTGGAACGCGAGGGGCGGGAAGTACGACGGGACGGGTCCGTGATCGTTGCCTCGCGACCACGCGGTGGCCACGAACGGTTCCTGGTCCGGACCGACGACCGCGGCCCGATCGGTCGCCTGCTCGGCTCCGACCCCGCGGTGCCCGACCGCGACACGGTGGACGCAGTCGTCACACCCACCTGCGACGGCGACGGCGCAGCGGCGGTCGCGGAGGCCCACGATGCGCGCGTGGTCGACGCGGGGGAACTTCACGACCGCCTCCTGTACGCGATCGACCGCGGGAGTTGCCTCGAGCTGTGCCGGGAGCACTTCGACGCGGCCGTCGAGCCACGGGCGGCGAGCGGGGCCGGACGGGACCGGTCCGCCATCGCCGCCGCCCTCCAGCCGCGGATGGTCCTGGCCACCGTCGCGTTGCTCGGGGCCGTCGTCGCCATCGCCGTTGGGCTTCCCGCCGTATCCGGCGGAGCCGGCCTCGATCCCGGGGCTCCCGCGGCGGCTCCCGCAGCCGACGGAGCGGAGCCCGTGACGCCAGTCGGCGGAGAGGCTCCGACGGACACTGAACGGTCCACGGCGACTGCGACGCCGACCCCCACATCTACGCCGGAACAGTACTCGGTCGTCCGGTGTGAGGACTGTCTGCCGCTGTACTCCTTTCGGGACCTCCGGGTCGAGGCGGGGTCCGAAAAAACGGTGACCAGCACGCTCCACAACCCCAACCCGTACGACGTCGTGGGGATCGAAACCAGACTCGGACACTCCTCCAACGCGATCGGCGTCGAACCCTCCCGCGGGAAGCGGATCGACGTTCTCGAGCCAAACGAGAGCCGGGAGCTGACGTGGGAGCTGTCCGCGACGGACTCCGCCGCCGGGACGTACGAGATCTTCGTCGTCATCCGGTTCGCGGGTGAGAACCGGACGACCTACGGGAGGGGATCCGTCCCGGTCACGGTCACGGAGCCGACGACGACCATCCCCGGCGACTGCGAGGACCCGTGTGACGTCCTCGCTGCCGACAGGACAGTCCGGGCGCCGGCCGGCGGAACCACCGCGGTGACCGCGACGTTCCGGAACCCCTACGAGGCCACCCTCACCGACGTCGAGGTGATCGCCGAGCCACACGGCGACGACTGGATCGTGTCGCCGGCCGACGGGACGAGTCTGGACGCCGTCCCGCCCGGCGCCTCGCGGGAACTCCGGTGGAACCTGACGGTCCCCGCGTCCGCCGCCGGCGAGTACTCCTTCGTCGTTCGCGCCACGTTCTCCGGGCCCGAAGGGGAGGCCAACCGAACCGTCGAGACCGACTACTCGGTGTACGTCGTCCCGCCGGACGCGGAGTCCACGACGCGCCGGACCGGCGAGGACTCGCCGAACATGAGACAATACAGGAAAACAATTAATTGAAAGGCGGGTAATCAGCCAGTATGGCGCACGACGACCACGAACTCACGACAGTGTCGAGGCGACACGTGCTCGGACTGATCTCGGGCGCGACGATCGGCGGGATCGCGGGGTGTGGCGGTGACGGCGACGACACGGCGACCGAGACACCGACCGATACCGACGGGAGCACGCCCACGGCGACGGACACCGCGACGGACACCGACACCGCGACGCCCACCGATACGGCGACGCCCACCGACACCGCGACGCCCACGGAGTCGTTCACCCTCCCCGATCCCCCGGATCCGCTGATATCCATCGACGGCTCACCGTTCCAGCCGATCTACCCGGGCGAGTCGGTCACGATCTCGACGTCGTTCGTGAACCCGTACCTGGAGGATCTCCAGAACGGCGAGGTCGTGCTCGAGGCCTCCAGCGACGACTTCGAGATCAGCGGGGCGAGCGGGACGACCTTCGAAATGCTGGAATCCCAGGAGGACCAGGCCGTCGAGTGGAACGTGACGGTGCCCGAGGCGTCCGGCGAGTACGAACTGACCGCGACGGTCACCTACTCCGCGGCCGGGGGTGAGGACGAGGCCGAGGCGACGGTCTCCGTCCCGGTGAACGTCTCGAGCATCGAGGAGCGCGACGACGAGATATTCATCCCCCAGACGGGCGGCGGTCCCCCGGACGAACCGACGTTCACGCTCATGCCGGAGGGCGACGACATCTCCGACGACCAGTCGACCGCGGACGGCCCCGACGACATCTCCTCGGAGTGGTACTTCGGGTACGACGCGGACAACCTGTACCTCAGGGCGGAGGTCACCGACGAGACCCACATCGCCAGGAGTGGGGTCGACATGTGGCAGAAGGACAACATCCAGTACTCGGCGGGGATCGACGGCACCTACGGCCCCGAGGACGGGATCACCCACTTCGACGGGGAGACGGACACCTGGCGCTGGTTCGACGGGGAGGCCAGCGAAGGGATCGACGCCGTCGACGCGACCACCAGCCGCGACGACGGCAACAACCTCACCACCTACGAGGCGACGATCCCGTGGGAGGCGCTGTTCTCGGAGAGCAAGGGTCCCGGCGACTCCTTCAATTTCAGCGTACAGTTGAACGAGGCCGACGTCGAGGACGGCAACCGCGACGCGGTTCTGGGCTGGACGCTCCCGGGGATCAACTCCGACAAGACCTACGGCGCGCTCGGTCGGTTCCACCTCGAGGAGAACTGATAATGACTAGTGTAGGCAATTACCGTATCGACCGCCCGACTGCGGGCGGTCGGAGCGGTAAAACGCTACACTAGTCATTATGAGCGGGAGGTCGACGGCCCGGATTCCGGGGCCGGACACCACCCTGCTGCGCTTTGCACTACCGGCTACGCCACCCCGCCGCGCTTTAGTACTCACTCCGCCCAGTACGGTCGATGGATCCCCGAGTGACCCGCGCGACCGAAATACTGCGGGCGATGCTGACGGAGGCCCGCACCGAGCGCGTCACCTTTCTGGCCGCGAGCATCGCCTACCACGCCTTCATCTCCCTGTTGCCGCTGTTGCTGTTCCTCCTGTTGGTGCTCACGGCGATCGGCTCGGAGCCGATCGAGCAAAGCGTCCTCGCGCTCATCAAGGGGGCGCTCACGCCCGGGGCTGCGGCGGTCCTGCTCTCCGAGCTGCGGACTGCCGGAACGTCGGCCGGGGTGTCGATCCTCGGGTTGCTCGTCCTCCTGTGGGGGACGCTCCGGATCTTCCGGGGGCTGGACACCGCGTTCTCGGACGTCTACGAGACCGGCGGCCGCAACACCTTCCTCGACCAGTTGCGGGACGGCGTGGTCGTGCTTCTGTGTGTCGCCGCCGCGATCATCGCCGCCGCCACGATCGACACGACGATCACGGATTCCGTCGGGGGGGCGCCGGGGTGGTGGCTCCGCCGGGTCCTGTTCGTCGCCGGACTCTCCGCCGCGCTCCTCCCGATGTACTACGTCTTCCCCGACGAGCGGAACCTCCGGGTCCGAGAGGTGGTCCCCGGCGTCGTCTTTGCGGCGATCGGGCTCACCGTCTTCGAGTCGATGTTCGGCCTGTACATCCGGTTCAGCAGCCAGTCGCCGGAGGCCAGCACGCTCGGGGCCATCCTGGTCTTTCTGACGTGGCTGTACTTCAGCAGCCTCGTCGTCCTCCTCGGGGTGGTGATCAACGCCGTCCTCTCCGGGCGGAGCCACGACGTCGACGTCGAACCGGTCTTCGCGGTCCCCGCGTCGGCCCGCGCGAGCAGGGACGAGGACCTCTTCGAGGCCATCCGGCGGTTCGAGTCCCTGCCCGGCGCGGAGTCGGCGACCCTGCGCATCGACGGCGAGGCGGTGAGGATCCCGCCGCCGGAGGACGTCCAGGTCCGGGCGAGCAGGCGCTCGGTCGGCGTGCTCGGTGAGAACCCCAGCGTCACGCTCCGGTGGGCACGTCGTGGTGACGGGGATCAGCCGTCTGATCCGTCGTAGTCGACTGCCCGGCTCTCGGTGACCCGGTACCGATCGTCGCCGACACGTTCGAGGGCCCCGAAGGCTGCACCCCACTCCAGGAGCCGCCGCGCCGTCTCCCGCCACTCCGTCTCCCAGTCGGCGTGGTGGTGGCGCTCCCACCGCGGGACCGACTCCCGGAGGGCGTCGAAGGCGGCCTCGGTGCCGATCGGCCCCTCGCCGGCGGCGGCTTCCAGAACCTCCCGAGCGCCGAACACGTTCGCCAGGAACCGATCGGCGATGACGTCGAGGCCGGGGTCCTCCCGGATTCGGTGGTAGCCGCGCTCGCCCTTCGCGACGAGGCCGAGCGCCTCCAGGAACGCCAGCCACTCGTCGGCCGCGTCGCGTCCCGGGACCGTCGTGCGCGAGGCGATTCGCGAACAGCAGTCCTCCTCGCTCCCGGGGACCAGCGGGACGGCGTCCCTGATCGCGTGCAGGCCGTCGATCCCTCTCGGCTCCGGGACGGTCTTGTACCGCATCGCTACAGGCCGAGCAGTTCCGCCAGCCGTTCCCCGTCGTACTCGCCGACGCCGTGTGTCCCGCCCCCCTTCACGTCGATCGTGACCTGTGCGGGCGCGAACACCCCCGGTGGGACCGCATGGAGGTCCCAGTCCGCGTCCGCGAAGGCCGCCTCCATCGACTCGCCGCCGAACTCGGTCGCGGCGAAGGCAGCCTCGCCGAACCGGTCGAACTCCTCCTCGACGACCAGGTGGACACGGCCGCCGTGTGCGATGGCGTCGTTCGCCCGGACGAGGGCGGTTTCGCGGTCGCCAGCGAGGGGTGGAACGGGCGCGCTTCCGGCCGCCGAGACGACACGGGAGGTGTCGTAGCCCAGGTGCGCCAGCCGGAGCAGGGCCACCTCCGCCGCCCGGGCGGCCATCGACACCCCGCCGGCGACGCTCGCGAGGGGCGCCGTCGGCAGGAACACGCCGCTGGTCGGGACGCCACACCGGCTCGCGACGTCCTCCGCGACGGGTTCCTCGGGCAGTCGGTCGGCCTCCAGCGCGAGCACGGCGAAGTCGAACTCGTCGTCGTACCCCTCCGGGGGGAACGCCCCGCCCTCCGCGAGAAGCCGGGCGGGGCCGCTCCCGACCGCGTCCATGAGCGCCGGCTCCCAGTCGGCCATCCCCGCGGAGAGCAACGCGAGCCGCGGGTGGTCGGTCGCGAGTTCGACGTGTGCCAGCGGGTTGCCGTCGACCGTTTCCATACGCGTCCCCACCGTGGCGAGGCCCCCGGTGACGATCTCGGTGAGCAGGAGGCCAGCCTCGATCCCGCCGTCGGCGCCGACACCGAGGTCGACCACGACGGCGTCGTTCTCGAGGTGGTGGACGGCGGCGTCCAGTTCGTCGGCGAAGTCGATCGCCTCGTCGACGAGGTCCAGCGCCGTCGCGTTGAGACTCTCCATACCCGGGGGTTGCGCCGCCACTGTATAAAAAGCGTCAGTACCGATCCGACGGTTCGGTGTGGGTCCCACGAACACT
>CAYSJP010000036.1:0-13465 GCA_964431395.1 uncultured Halobacteriales archaeon | reverse complement strand
TCCTGGATCGTCGACGTCGCCGTGTCGAGTTCGTCGTTCAGCAGGCCGATGACGGGTAGCCAGCGGAAGCCTCGCCCTTCAGGGCGGGGTTCAAGCGACAGCACAGCCCCGCAACCCACGCGCTACGATTTGTCTGGATGTTCTACTGCATCCAGACCGGCTTCTAACACCTCTGTATAGGCTTCCGAGAGGTTCAAGTCATTCGCTTCTGCGTAGTCTTTGATCCGGCCACCGAGTGTGTGTGAAATATCGATGTTTGGACGCATACAAAAAGACTTTAAGACTAAAAGTATAAACATCTGTTGTCGTGAGGCGAACCAACACGTTCGCGGTACGCCCGCTGTCCGACGACGACAAGCGGCTACTGCTGGACCTGTTGGACGCCTCTGCGAGCCTGTGGAATGAGTTGAACTACGAGCGTCCCAAAATCGCGTAGCGATTTTGTGTGCGAACGAGACCTCCGGTCTCGTCCACGCCGCCAGCACTTCTTCGACGGCAAATCCGTGTGGGAAACCACCGACTACCGCAAGCAGTACGTCGATGTTCTCGGCTCTGCCACAGCACAGCAGGTCATTCGGAAGAACAAATCGGCGTGGCAGTCATTTTTTGCCGCCCGCGAGAACGGCGAGGACACCGCCCCACCTGGCTACTGGGGCAACGAGGACGATGGCCGCGAACTTCGTACCTTCATCCGCAACGACCAGTACACGCTAGAAACCGGCGAGCGGTCACGAGTCGAGATACCAGTCGGTCACGCTCTGAAAGACGAGTATGGGCTTGGCTATCACGACCGGCTCCGCCTCGAAGTGTGCGGCGCTCCGAAATGGGACGGCGAACAGGGACGCTTGGAGATACAGTACGACGAGGTAGACGACACGTTCAGGGCCTTTCAACCTGTCACCGTGCCTGATTCTCGACAGGATTCACCACTGGCTTCGGAAGAAGCCGCACTGGACGTGGGCGCGAACAACCTCATCGCCTGTACCACCACGACCGGCCAGCAGTACCTCTACAAAGGTCGGGACCTGTTCGACCGCTTCCGCGAGACAACTGAGGAGATCGCCCGCTTACAGTCCAAACTCCGCGAGGGGCGATACAGCAGTCACCGGACACGGCGGCTGTATCGCAAACGGACACGGCGGCGCGACCACGCACAGGATGCACTGGCTCGGGACCTGATGGAACGGCTCCACGCTGAAGGTGTCGCCACGGTGTACGTGGGCGACCTCACGGACGTTCTCTCGACGCACTGGTGCGCCGAGGTGAACGCCAAGACGCACCAATTTTGGGCGTTCCGGGCGTTTATTGACCGCCTATCGTACACCGCTGAGGAATACGGTATCACCGTCGAGGTGTGGTCAGAAGCCGATACAACCCGAACCTGTCCCGAGTGTGGCGAACAGGATACCACCGACCGGGACGGCGACCTGTTCCGGTGTCCGTGCGGTCACGAAGTGCACGCCGATCTCTGTGCGTCTCGGACGTTCCTTGAACAACAGGCTGGCGAAATTGAAGTCGGGTCGATGGCTCGGCCCGTGCGTCTCAAGTGGGACGACCATACGTGGTCGGAGCAACCAGACTCTCCCGAGAGGGCAAGTCCCAACGAGAAGCGCACAAACCGGAGTACCGGCGACGGGAAACTTGCCTCCGTGGGTCCGGCATAGCCAACATCCCCACGGAGGAATCCTCGCGCTTTAGCGCGGGGAGGAAGTCAAACGGGTGGCGCTCCGTGATTTCTCCGCGCCTCGACCGGATAACGGCGCCGAAAGGGCTACTGCAGGTGTCCGTGGGTTTCAAACTCCCAGTCCAGGGGCTCTTCCCATAATCGTCGCTGGGCGGCGAATTCGATGCTCCGTTCGTCCCGAATGGAGACGCCCCATTCCAGGTCTTTCATCTCGATGCCACGTTCGAGCCACATCCACGCCAGCGACACGGGGAGGAACCACTGGCCGCAGGGATCCTGGCTCACGGTAAAATCGACCCGTCCCTCTCGCTTTGGTCCGCGCTCCATCCCGGTGGCACTCACGCAGGATGGCGGGAGAACTCGAAATCGGCGGGACTCGATTAAACATAAGTAGTTTGTTACGTGCAACCACTCGTGTCGCTGAGACACCTCGCCGGGCCGGCCACCGCGCCCGCCGCGGTTGAAACCCGGCACTACTCGGTGAGCCGACGCGCAACGGCGACGATCGCACCTGCCCCTCCGGCGATCCCCGCGGTTATGATCCCGAATCCGGCCAGATCTCCCGCCTCCGTTCGTTCAGTCCCGGTCCCGGTCTCGGTACCTGGCGGCGTCTCGCTGATCCCCTCCGTGGGTGACGGTGGTCGTGTGACCGTGTCCGTGGCGGTTCGGGCTGGACCGTCCTCGGTCCCTTCGCCAGGAGTCGTCTCGACAGCACGCGTGGGCGTCTCGATCGCTGTCGGGTCCGGCATCCGAACGAACCGTGGTTGATACACCTCATCGATCCACTGGTCGTACACCTCGGTGTCCTCGAACAGCCCGTTGCTCCGGTCGTTCACGTTGTAACTGATGAGCAATTCCCCGGGCGGAGAAAGGTGCGGATGGGCCTTCGCATTGTACGCGAACACGCCCTCGTTACCCTGGTCGGCGAACCGCTCGGGCACGGGACTGTCGTAGATGAGCGTGGGGTCTCCGAACGGCCCCTGGGGACGCTCGGAAACGTTCACTGCCACGTGGTCGGTGATGGTATCCAGTTGGAACACGTGGAGATATCGGCCATCGGAAAGGGGAGTGATGCTCATCTCGTCCGAGGCCCGGATTGACACCGGCGTCGCCGTCTCCAACTCCGGCGACCAGGCGGACCCGTCCCAGTATCGCCACGCATCCGTATTGGTCACATTACCGGGGTGGACGCGTGCGACCAGAAGTCCCTTGTCGGGATTGTCACGGGTGGTTTCTCGCTGGAGATCTTCGAGTCCGTACACGTACAGGTAACCATCCGGGTCGGGCGCGCCAGCGGCTGCCGTGTTTACCAGGATTGCGTCACCGAAGTGCTTGCTCCCCCGATCAGCTCCGCCAGGCTCGTACACCGGGAGCTCAGTCTGGGTGGGTGGCTCCGCAAGGAGTGTGTCGTTCGCCGGAGTGTCGCCACACGTGATACTCCGAACGATGGGACGGAGATCCTGCCTGTCGAGTGTGAGGAGCGCCATGCCGTCGGTTGCGAACCCGAACGCCCCCGCGCCGGTATCGCGCATCCGCATGGCGAACACTCGAACTGATCCGTCCGACGGATCAACGAACCCGCCCTTCGGCCAGTACCAATTCTCGCTCGATGCGGTCGGCGTCTCGGGCGTGAACACCGCCGTGGGATCGCCGTTCGCGTCGGTCGCATAGTAGAACTGGCACTGGTCAGCAGTGGGCACGTCGCCCTCGAACGGCTCGATCACCGCAAGCGAGTTGTTGACCAGCGTTGTCTCCTCTCGGTCGCCATCCTCGAAGGAGCCGATAACCGTGTCGCTGAACCAGAGGAGTGTCGGCGAGGACGCCGCCGCAGTTCGCGAGTACTCGATCCCGTTCAGTGCCACCGAGTAAATGCCGTCCGCGGCGAGCCAGCCCATCCCATCGGGGTCCGTCCGGTCGAACAGTTCGGTCCAGGCGGGAACCGCAGTCGTCCGCTCGATGAGGGGATCAGCCGTGGGTGTCGCCGCCGACCCCAGTGACATCGTGAGTGGCGCACTAACGAGTCCACCCGAAACCCCTGCCATCGCGGTCAGTACTCCCCGCCGCGACAGCGGTTGGTTCGTGGTGTCTCGACCGGACACGGGGTCACCCTGAGCGTTCCGGGACATGCCCATTCATTCCAGCGGGATGGGCCGTACGTGTGCCCCGTCATACATATATCTCTGGTCTGGTGTCGGTGAGGGTGCCTCCATACTCGATACTGGTGTCGGTGTCCGGCGCGATCTCGGAGGGGGACGACCGACACCTCCTCCCGTAGAGTCCACGGCTCTTCCTCGGGACCGCACTCGCTGATCGTCCCGCTGTGACCGCGGGTCTCGGGAGCGAGGGTGCTGATATGTTTGAGCCGCTGGACGAAATCGAACACCCGGTTGGTCCGGACGATGTCCTTCCAGACGGCCTCCTCCTCCGAGATGCGCGCGATACGGCCCGCTTCGATCAGTTCCCGGGCCCGCGTGGGGCCTGCCTACGCATATTCATCAGTCCCAAGCTTCAGGTGACTTCGACACCAAGCACACTTGTATCGTACCCGCCCCGGGTGGGCGGCTCCGACTGTCGCGGGGGCTCCCGCGAGTAATTAAATCTCCCAGCGCCCCCCATGACAAACATCCACAAAACAACCGGACGCACCGCCCAGTTTCACCATCAACTCGAACCGACGGGCTCCGGGTTCATCCGTCCGATTCCACACCAGCAGCAGATACTCACGTCCCTGTCGCAGGCTTCCACGCGTCGTGAAATCGAACTCTGGGGTCTGACGGACCTCCCTGATGATGTCTCAGTCAGACACCACGGCCCGACGACGCGGGACGTTATCGAATCGATCCTGGTCCCGATCGCCGGGGGTCCCAATAGTCATGCCGCCGTGCGTGTCTCGGCTAAACTGGCACGCGACTGGGATGCGAGACTCGAACTCCTGACAGTCGTCGCTGCTGACGCCGACAACGCACGGCGGACGAAGGCTGAAACCCGCCTGTACAACCACGCTGACGACATCACGAACGTGGAGATAGGAGTCGAGGTCGTTGCCAGCGACGATGTTATGACGACGATCGGCCAGCGGGGTCAGGAGCATGAACTCATCGTGATCGGGGACTCAGAACGCTCCGTGTTCCAGCGAATTCTCACGGGGGGCGTGCCGAAGCGTCTCAGAGCGGAAACGGACGTGCCGATCTTCGTCGTTGAACGAACTGAGCAATAGCCACCACTCATAATTATTGTGGTAGCTGTACCGGTGCTCGCCGCCACCGGGAGAGGCGAGCACCGCTAGGAGACTACACCAATCGGCGTCACACTCTCACACTGGGAAATTTCTAGCGACGGGCCTTCCCACGGCTGTGATCGACAGAATCGGGGGATCCGCGACTTCGCCCCCTGGGGAAACGTTGAACGAGCGTTTAACGCCGTCGTTCAGATGACGCGGTTCTGGAGGTAATCGAGGTGCTTCGCGTTGTAGACGATCCTGACCTCTTCGGCTTCCGGCGAGCCGATACAGGTGAGCCGGACGTCCTTTTCGTTGACCTCCTCGTCGGAGAGGATCTGTTGCATGTCCATGTTGATCTCGCCTTCCCTGACGATTGCAGCGCAGTTCGCACACGCGCCGGCACGACACGAGAACGGCCAGTCGTACCCCTGTGCCTCGGCGGCTTCGAGGATGTACTCGCCCTGGGCGACGTCGAGGCTACCGTAATCGACGTCGTCGAGTCCGGCGTCGGCTGCCTTCTGGAAGAGGTCGTCGTCGTCCATCTCCCAGCCGTGGTCGTCGAGCACTTCGTAGTTCAGGTATTCGACTGTTGGCATCACTCTTTCTTCGGGGGCCCGGGTGTTCAACCTTGCTCTTTGTGGTGTCCACCATCCTGCGTATCCGTGTGGAACGTTCCGGATGGATATACCGTCGGACAGAACGTTTGATAATCTCCGCCGGGGATGGTCCGCGGCGGAACGTATCACTGCTTCTGTCCGACAGTATACCACCCACAGGGGTGTGCTCACCGCCGGACGCCGGTCGACGAGTCGAAGGCACGGTCCCGGAGCGACAGTTTAAACGACGGGAAGCGTCTACTCCGGTGTAATGGACGGCGGTGGACCGGGAGACGCCGACGACCCGGCGGACGGCGAGGGACTGCGCGTCGCCGAGCTGTCGGGACTCCCGGCTGGAACGACGGACCTGCTCGCCGAGCAGGGCATCGAGTCGCTGTACCCGCCACAGGCCGAGGCGGTCGAGGCGGGGGTCCTCGAGGGGGAGAACCTCGTCGCGAGCGTGCCGACCGCCAGCGGCAAGACGCTGGTCGCGGTGCTCGCCATGCTCGCCTCGATCGAGCGCGGCGGGAAAGCGCTGTACATCGTTCCGCTCCGGGCGCTCGCCAGCGAGAAGGCGACGGAGTTCGAGGCCTACGAGGAGCTGGGGATCGAGGTGGGGGTCTCCACCGGCGACTACGAGGCCACCGACGAGTGGTTGGCCGCCAAGGACATCGTGGTCGCCACCAGCGAGAAGGTCGACTCCTTACTCCGGAACGACGCCGCCTGGATCCACGATCTGACGTGTGTCGTCGCCGACGAGGTCCATCTCGTCGACGACGCCGGCCGCGGGCCCACCCTGGAGGTCACGCTCGCGAAACTCCGGGCGATACTCGACCCCCAGATCGTCGCGCTCTCGGCGACGATCGGCAACGCGGACGCGATCGCCGGCTGGCTCGACGCCGGCCTCGTCGACTCGACGTGGCGACCGATCGACCTCCGGCGGGGGGTCCACTACGGCAACGCGATCAGCTTCGCGGACGGCGGCCAGCGCGAGGTTCCCGTCGAGGGCGGCAAGCAGACGGCGGCGCTCGTGAGGGACACCCTGAGCGAGGGGGGCTCGACGCTCGTGTTCGTCAACTCCCGGCGGAACGCCGAAGCCGAGGCCGAGCGACTCGCCGGCGCCGTCGAACCCTTTCTCGACGCGGCCGAGCGAACGCGTCTCGCGGAACTCGCCGACGAGATCCGGGGGGTCTCCGACACCGAGACGAGCCGCGACCTGGCCGATGCGGTGGAGGGTGGGGCGGCGTTTCACCACGCCGGCCTCGCATCCCGCCACCGTTCGCTCGTCGAGGAGGCCTTCCGGGACCGCTCGCTGAAGGCCATCGCGGCAACACCCACCCTCGCGGCGGGCGTGAACACCCCCTCGCGGCGCGTGATCGTCCGGGACTGGCGCCGCTACGACTCTACGGCCGGCGGCATGCAGCCACTGGACACCCTTGAGGTCCACCAGATGTTCGGGCGGGCGGGCCGCCCCGGGCTCGACCCCTACGGCGAGGCGGTCCTGCTCGCCGCCAGCCACGACGAGCGCGAGGAGCAGTTCGACCGCTACGTGTACGCCGATCCGGAGCCGGTGCGCTCGAAGCTCGCCGCCGAGCCGGCCCTCCGGACGCACGTGCTGGCGACCGTCGCGACGGGGTTCGCCACCAGCCGCGGTGGGCTGCGCTCCTTTCTGGAGGACACTCTCTACGCCGCCCAGGCGAACGATCCCTCCCACCTCGCGGACGTGACGGACCGGGTGATCCAGTACCTCGTCGCGAACGGGTTCGTCGAGCGCGATGAGGAGAACCTGGCGGCCACGCCGATCGGCCACGTCGTCTCCCGGCTGTACCTCGACCCCATGTCCGCCGCCGAGATCGTCGACGGCCTCCGGGCCGCCCAGCGCGACGGCGTCGAGCCGACGCCGCTCGGTCTGTACCACCTCGTCTCCCGGACGCCGGATATGTACGAACTGTACCTCCGGTCGGGCGACGACGAGACGTACACCGAACTCGCCTACGAGCGGGAGGCGGAGTTCCTCGGCCGGATGCCCTCGGAGTTCGAAAACGAGTTCGAGGACTGGCTCGCGGCGCTCAAGACGGCGAAACTGCTGGAGGACTGGGTCGAGGAGGTCGAGGAGGACCGCATCACCGAGCGCTACAACGTCGGCCCGGGAGACATCCGGGCGAAGGTCGACACCGCGGAGTGGCTGCTGGGTGCGGCCGAGCGCCTCGCGGACGAACTCGGCCTCGGCGGACTGGCGGGGATCCGGGAGGCCCGGCTCCGCGTCCAGCACGGCGTCGGCGGGGACCTGCTCGACCTCGTCCGGGTCCAGCAGGTCGGCCGGAAGCGCGCCCGCCGCCTCCACTGCGCGGACATCGAGTCCCCCGCCGACCTCCGGGAGGCGCCGAAGCCGACGATCCTGCGGGCGCTGAACGGCCGCCGGAAGACCGCCGAGACGATCCTCCGGGACGCCGGCCGCCCGGACCCCTCGATGGAGGAGATCGACGCTGGCGACGACGACCCGCTCGCGCCGACGGCCGAGTCGGGGGGCGACACGATCGATAGCGATGACGACGCCCAGAGCAGCCTGGGTGACTTCTGATGGGGCCGGATGATCCGTCGTGTCTCTCTCAGGGTGATCACCGATGCGCCTGATCGAGGGGACCGCCGAAATCGCGGACGTGACTGGGTTCGTCGACGGCCTCGCGGCGATCGGCGCCGACCACGGCGCGGCGGTCCAGGCCTTCGACGCCCGGTACGTCGCGGGCCCCGAACACCTCCGGATCGCCGTCGAGCGCGCGAACCGGGCGGTCGAGCGAGACGACGCCATCGCCGAGGACCGGGCGGTCGAGATCCTCTGTTACGCCGCCGCCCGCCGCCAGATCAACCGCGCCCTGGAGATGGGTGTCCCGGAGGGTGAGGCTCCGGTGGTGGTGGTCGTCGACGGCGGTGACGAGGCGGACGCGGCCGAGGCGGTTCGGGAGGCGGTCGATCCCGGTCCGGTGTTGGCGTCGGCGAGCGATACCGACCTGATCCGGGAGTTTTTCGGAATCACGGACGCGGAGGTGGCTGCGACCGACGCCACCCTGGAGGATCTCGTGATCGAGCGCGTGAGCCTGCTGGTCCTGGAGAAGTGATACTGACTCGTGTAGGCAATCCACTCGGACGTGACTCTGTTGCACGCCACGGTACCATCTCCGTGGTTTCATAATGACTGTTGTAGGCAATTACCGCATCGACCGCCCGACTGCGGGCGGTCGGAGCGGTAATCGGCTTCACGAGTCATTGTGAGGGGGCGGTCGAGCGTCCGGCATCGTGAGGAGTTCCCGGCCACTCGCGATCCCACCCATTGATTTCCTCCCCGCCCTGGGGCGGGGATTTCTCCTTGACTTTCCGTAACCCCGGCGCAGTGGACACCAGCGCAGTATACCCTGGTCCTCCGACAGCGCATCGCGTCTGACTCCCCGACAGCGCGGCGTCTGACGCAGGTTTAAGTGGGTGGACGAGCGTGTAGTTCGTAACGCCCTCCGGGGATCCGAGGGTGGTGAAAGGAATATGGGCCTGTTAACGAGTCTCAGGGACAGCGTCTCCCGAGTCACGGACAAACTGTTCTCCGCCTCCGAGCCGAAACGCATCGGGATCTACGGGCCGCCCAACGCCGGCAAGTGTCTCGCCGAGGGGGAGGAGGTTCTCCTCGCGGACGGAACGGTCCGTCCAATAAACGAGATTTTCGAGGAGGTCCAGAGTGACGATCCCGGCGCGACGGACGTGAGCGAGGACGATCACGAAACATGGCTGGCGTGTGACCAAGCCGATATCCGGGTGCCTGCTCTTGACCGGAAACTCCACGTCGGACCCAGGCGCGTCTCCCACGTGTTCCGGCAACGGTACGCGGGGACGATGTACCGGGTTCGGACTCGACTCGGCCGAAAAATAACGGTCAGCCCCGAACATCCGTTCGTCGCCGCCGAAGACGGCGTTCACACGATCCCGGCCGAAGAACTGTCCGAGGGCACCCCGATCGCGTCGATGGGATCGTTCGCTCCCGTGGAATCGGACTGGACGCCACGCGTCAACCGGAACCTAGCCTCCGACGGGGGAAAAGTGGCGTTCCGGTCTCCCCACCACGATCCGAAATCAGTCGTCCCCCTAGATGTCGACGAATCCGTCGCCCGGTTTCTCGCTCTGACGATCGCGGAGGCACAACACGAGGAGGGATTCATCGCGTTCACGAACGAAAACCCGGACCTCAGGCGGGAGTTCGAACGGCGTGTAGAGGCGTTCGGAGTCACCGCAAAGCGGTACCACTACGGGGACAAGACTCCGATCGTCAGGGTCAACAGCCGGTCGCTCACCGAGTATCTCGCGCAACTCGACTGTCCACCCGCCCCGTCCGGGGCGAAATCGATCCCCGATTCGATACTGACGGCTTCGGACGAGGTCGTCCGGGCATTCCTCCGTGCGATGTTCGACTGTGAGGGAAGCGTCCAAGGCACCACCGGTGAGAGGGGGAACTACGTGACCCTGTCGAGTGCGAGTCGGGATCTCGTCGCCGGTGTTCAGATCCTCCTCCTTCGTTTCGAGATAGTCGGGAAGATCCGCGAGAAGACACACGACGGCGACACGTACTACGAGCTGTGTATCGGGCGAAGCGATCAGCACCGCCGGTTCCGCGAACACGTTGGGTTCGACGACGAAGCGAAAGCCGACCGTCTGGACGAACTCTGTCGTGCCGGTTCGAACCCCAACGTCCACACCCTTCCCCTCATGCCGACCCTGGAAACGTCCCGGGACGATCTCGGCATGACCCAAGCGGAGTTCTACGGCGATGATAAACACGTCGCACGCATGCGACGCCGGAACCGCATCTCGATCGATCGGATCGAGGCGATGGCGGATCGGCTCCCCCGCCGATCCGAGACCGAACTCCTCTATAGACTCGCCGAGGGAGACGTCGTCTGGGACCGGGTCGAGTCCATCGAACCGGTCGAGTACGATGGCTACATTTACGACCTCACCGTCGAGGAAGACCACACGTTCGCGACGAAGGGCGGACTGATCGTCCACAACACGACCCTCGCCAACCGCATCGCCCGCGACTGGACCGGCGACGCGATCGGGCCGGAGAGTCACATCCCACACGAAACACGACGCGCGCGTCGCAAGGAGAACGTCGAGATCAAGCGCAACGGGAATGCAGTCTCCATCGACATCGTCGACACGCCCGGCGTGGCGACGAAGGTCGACTACGAGGAGTTCATGGAGTTCGACATGGAAAAGGAGGACGCCGTTCGTCGGTCCCGCGAAGCGACCGAGGGGGTCGCCGAGGCCATGCACTGGCTCCGGGAGGACGTCGACGGCGTCATCTACGTCCTCGACTCCACCGACGACCCGTTCACGCAGGTGAACACGATGCTGATCGGGATCATCGAGAGCCGCGACCTCCCGGCCCTGATCTTCGCCAACAAGATCGACCTCGAGGACTCGAACGTGAAGCGCATCGAGGACGCCTTCCCCCAACACGAAACCGTCGAACTGTCCGCCCTGGAGGGGGACAACATGGACGAAGTGTACGACAAGATCGCGGAGTACTTCGGGTGATTACGATGCCGGAAACAAAGGAACCCGATGGCGTGCAGATCGACCTCGTGAGCGGCGATCGCATGGACGGAATGACCAGCATGGAGAAGGTCCGGATGATCCTCGATGGGGTACACGAGGGCAAGATCGTCATCCTGGAGGAGGGCCTCTCTCCCGACGAGGAGTCGAAACTCATCGAGGTGACGATGGCCGAGATCAGCCCGGATGAGTTCTCCGGGATCGAGATCGAGACGTACCCCTCCTCGGAGTCGGCGGACCCCTCGTTTTTGAGCCGTCTGATGGGAAAGCCGGAACCCCGGAAACTGACCGTGATCGGCCCGGCGAACCGGATCGAAACCCTCCACAAGGAGGAAACCCTGATCAGCGCGCTCGTCTCCCGGAACTGACCCGATTTCCCCGCACTCGAAAACCGACCCACCCGAACCACCGCGACTCACCAACACTCCACCACGAAACAATGCCCCACGAGTGTACCACCTGCGGCCGGACGTTCCCCGACGGCTCCAAGGAGATGCTCTCGGGCTGTCCGGACTGCGGGGGCAACAAGTTCCAGTTCCACCCCGGCGCCAGTGGGTCCGACCCATCCGAACGCCCCACACCACCCGGATCCGACACCCCGTCGGAGTCCACTGCGGACCACGAGCCACCTCCACCGGCCTCGGATACGTCAGGATCGCCCGAATCCGAACCGGGAACGCCCCGTGACACGGGGCCGGAAACGCGTCCCACGCCGACGTCGACGGAGTCGTCGTTCACGTTCGGCTCACGGCGCTCCGAAGACCGGAGTGCCGATTCCGACTCCGGTCCCGGTGAAGCCGATCGGTCCGATCGGGGTTCCGGTGACGATCCGGATTCCGAACCGGTCGACGGGGATCCACCCCCAGAGGATCACGCACAGGCATCCGCCCGGAGTACCGTCGTCTCCGAAGACGAGCTCCCGGCCTCCGACGCCGACCAGGACGCGCCCGTGGGGACCGTCGATGGCGAAGGGCGCACTGCCGACGCGGACGGGGAAGCCCCGGTCGGACGGCAGGCGGGGTCCGAACCTGCCGACATCTCCGAGCTCAGGGACGAACTCAACGACCAGTTCGAGAGTATCAAGATCCACGCACGCGGCGAGTACGAACTCAACCTCATGGAACTGTACGACCGGGAGGAACACATCATCGCCCTCCAGGAAGACGGCCGCTACGTCATCGACGTCCCCAGTTCGTGGCGCAGGAGCGACGAGGACACCTGATCGGGCGAAGGTGAGGGCCTGATCCGGTGAAGGCGAGGGGAACACCCGATCGCCCGGCGGCGACGACCCCGCGTGGTCGGCCGGCGGTTTCGTCGGGTGCCGGGATCCCGGTGCCGCCGACTGCATGGATTTATGTTCCCCCGTCTCCCCGTATCAGGACATGAGCGACGCGACGAAGATCGTCCTCGCAACCGTCGGGATCGCGGCGGCCATCTCGGTCGGGATCGTCGGCCAGCACCTCCTGATCTGACCGGGCTCCAACCGCTCGATCCCCGTAATCATCCGTCCGGGGCGGATACATCCGGGTGAAAGGATCGTTTGAGTCATCTCAAACTCTTTAATCCAGCAGCACGTACTCGTGGATATGACCCGGATCGGACGCCGTGAATTCCTCGCCGGTGCCACCGCGATGAGTGCTCTCGTCGTCTCGGGCTGTCTCAGTCGCGCCCGGGAGGGACTCGGAGGCCAATCGGACCCCACCGGGGACCCGGGAGACACCGATCCCGGAGACGGAACCGACCCCACCGACGGGAACGGTGACGAATCCGCCGCCGATCAGTCGGTCGAGGGCGCCGACGCCAGCGACTCGCCGGCCATCGACGACGCGTCGATCGAGACGCTCGGATCCGACTGTGGATCACCAGACGACGGCGGGATCACCGTCGACGTGACCGAAAACACCGTCGTCGTCGACGGCGTGTTGCCCGCGCCGAACCCCTGTCACGAGGCCGTCCTGGCGGACATGGCCCTGGACAACGAGACGCTCTCCGTAGTGATCGACGTCGCCGATACGACCGCGGAGGACGAGGGCTGTGTCATGTGCCACGGGAAGGTGGAGTACCTGGCGGAAGTCGAGCCCGTGGACCTCTCGGAAATCGAGTCCGTCGCGGTGACCCACGAAACGGGAGACCGCCACACCACCGAAATCGACCCCGGCGACGTCGAGGATCCGGACGACGTCGAGGATCCGGGCGACTCCGGGGATCCGGACGACGCCGGGGATCCGGGCGACTCCGGGGATCCGGGCGACGCCGAGGATCCGGGCGACTCCGGGGATCCGGGCGACGCCGAGGATCCGGACGACTCCGGCGATGCCAGCGACCCCGACGACGGCACCGAGAAGGGTCCTATCGAGCAAGCTTCCA
>CAYSJP010000035.1:0-13679 GCA_964431395.1 uncultured Halobacteriales archaeon | reverse complement strand
TGTCCGCAAGGACTCGGGAGTTCAAATCTCCCCCTCGGCGTGTCTGCGTCCGAACGAACGTGAGGACGCTGAGCGCCGTCGAGATTTGAGCAGGGAACGGGAGTGACCGAGTTCAAATCTCCCCCTCGGCGTCCCTCTCGCGACGCAACGCGACGAGCGAAGCAAGTACCGGGCGTCGTTCGGAGCGACCGCGGCGGCCGCGATCAGTTCGGCAGGTTGTTGACCGTGTACCAGCCGACGGGGTGTGCCATCCCGGCGCCCTCCTCGCCGGTGATCCCGTCCAGGCTGATCTCGTAGACGCGGCCCTTGATCGTGTCGATGCCCTCGGGGCCCGTCTCGACCGACGGGAGTTCCAGCTCCACCGCCTCCCCGCCGTCGGCGACGGACGCGGAGAGGTTCGACGAGTCGATCGACCGCTCGTCGACCCGCCCCGAGCCATACGTTTGGTGATAGTTGTACGCCCAGTTGGAGACCCCGTAGTTGCTCGGATCCCCGGCCTCGTCGGCGTTCACGGGTCTGGTGAAGTTGACGCGGAAGCCGCTCGGCATGATTTCGATGGAGTGGATCTCGAAGGGGATCGTCTCCCCGTCGTAGTCGACGCGCTGGAGGCCCCACCCGTCCTCGGGCCCCCAGCCGCGCATGGTCTCGCCCACGTAGAGGCTCGACCCGTCCGGGGTGAACTCCTCGCGGACGACCCCCCAGTCGAACTCGCCGGGCGCGGAAAAGGGGAACACGGCACCCTGGTAACTGCCGCCGACCTCCTCCATGCTCATGCGTCCGAGGTTTTTCTTGCTCTGACAGCCGAAAAAGGCCTGCCCCTCGAAGGGACCGAAGCCGCCGGTGTCGAAGGTGACTCCCGCGGTCGCCCGCTGGAAGCTGTAGGGAACCCAGACGACGGGCGGTTTCCGCATCGGCGCGAAGTCCGCCTTCTCGACCGGTTCGACGAACTCGTACGTGTCGGGGTCGACGTCCGGGAAGTCGGGGTGGCCGCCGAGTGCGGTCGGGTGCCCGTAGAACTCCCCTTCGACGACGTGGGAGATGTGACAGACGGGGACCCAGGTGCCCTGCTGGTCGGAGTAAAACACCTCGTCACCGGGGTTGATGCCGATGCCGAGCGGCGAGCGCAACCCGCTGGCGAAGGGGACGAACTCGCCTTCGGGGGTGACCTTGATGTGCCAGCCGGCGTACGGCGCGTCGTAGATGAAGTCACTCGCCAGCGAGTAGGACCCCTGGTTGCCGGGGCTCTTGTTCAGGTAGAAGTTCCCGTCGCTGTCGCGGACCGGACCGTACGCGAACCCGTGTTCGTCGCCCGTGTACCCCCAGTCGTCGT
This sequence comes from uncultured Halobacteriales archaeon, assembly GCA_964431395.1. GTDB lineage: Archaea > Halobacteriota > Halobacteria > Halobacteriales > Hikarchaeaceae > CAYSJP01. The sequence continues at coordinate 12,349 of CAYSJP010000035.1, read as the reverse complement.
TCACCGTCTCGTACATGTCGATCATGGGGCCGGCGGTGTCGTCGGCCAGCCGGGTGAGCTGGTGTTTCTGGACGACCCAGACGTCCTCGGAGCCGTTCTCCGTCCAGGCGCCGAGGGTCTGGTGGAGGCTGGCGGACTTGTGGGTCCACTCCTCCGAGGTGGGATCGAGTTCCCAGACGTGGCCCTGACGAAGGGTGACTATCAGGCTGTCCTCCGCACGGGCGCTCAGGCCCCCGACCTCGAACTCGACGTCCGGGATGTCGGGCGTCGCGACCGAGTAGCCGGGCGGCAGCGTCACCGTCCCACCCTCGTGTTGACCACGGTCGCGGTGAACTCCTCGGTGCCGGCGGGCACCTCGAGCGTCGCCCCGTCCCAGGTGCCTGCGCTCGCACTCCGGTCGAACTTCCCACCCTGGGCCGTCAGGAAGTAGACGGAATCGGACGGTGCGCCGTCGAACTGGACGGTGTACCGCAGCCCGAGCGTGCCGAACACGCCCTCGACGGCCTGGGTGACGTCGACCCCGTCGACCGTGTAGTGAAGCTCCGCCGGATAGGGCTCCTCGCGGTAAGCCCGGTACTCGGTGTCCGGGACTGCGTCGGGATCACCGATGCGGAGCGGGTAATCCACGGCGCCGACGTCGTACAGTAGCCCGAGTGGCTGGCCGTTCTCGTCGCCCGCTGCCCCGCCGTAGGAGGACAGCGGGCCGTAATCGAGGAACGCCCCGCGCCACGCGTACCTGACGCTGCAGGTGTTCATGTCGAAACAGTAGTTCGTGAACGTCGGGAGCGCGACCGCGATCGAGCGCTGGGAGAGCTCGCTGCCGCTGTTTGGCATCTGCATCATCTTCCCCTGACACCGGCCGCGGGGCGCGAGTTCGTACTCGTACCGCTGTTTGCCCCGGCGTTCGGGGTCGGTGTCGGCCAGCGGGGGGAGGAGTTCGTCGTACGTCCCCCGCCACCCCAGACTGATCTGCCCCCCGCTCTCGGGCTGGTAGTACTCGACGGCCAGTTCGTTGTCGCCCTCGTCGACGAACACCGTGCTGGTCTCGCCCGACAGCGCCAGCTCGCGCCCGTTGAGGGACAGTTTCAGCCGCCCCTCCGAGACGAGTTCCGGACCCGTGAGGAACGTGTACGACCCCGGTTCGAGGCGGTCGCCGACCGGGAGCGTGCCCGTGAACCGGAGCGCGCCGGCGCCGTCGGCGAGGTCGGCGGTGATGCGGTCGGCCGGCCCGCTCTCCGTCGCCGAATCCTCGCCGAACTCCGGCATCGAGGAGAACTCCCCGTCGTGGTACTCGTAGCTCAGGTCCGCCGGGAGCGCGTCGAACGCCGGCTCGTCCGGGAGCGTCGGCGTCGACGTCGTCGGGGGGTCGGTCGTTCCGGGATCGGTCGTCGAGGGCGGCGATCCGTCGTCGGTATCGGTCGGGGTCGGAGTCGGCGACCCGCCGCCGTCGCCGAGACACCCGGCAGCGCCACCCGCACCGAGAACGCCAACGCCCGCCAGGAACTTGCGGCGATCGACGTGACCGTCCTCGTCGCGTTCGTCTCCGGTTGTATCCGTCATGGTACCTTCGCTGACACGTTCGTCATCGTTCCACGGGCTTAAGCCTCCCTGATCGCTATCCCGTTGAGTTTCGGGGGCGCCGTCGAGGACTGTGCCGTGACGACGAGCGAGTTATCGGTCACCTCGACCGCCTCCGCCGTCCGGGTCGCCGCGACGCCGAACCCGATGTCCTCGATCAGATCGAGTTCGTCGACGACCGTCTCCTCGTTGACCGTGACGTTCATGATTCGCTCGCCCGCCTCGGAGATGAACCACTCCCCGATGTGGAGGACGACGTCGTAGGTTCCGTTCTCGATGGTGAACTCGACGGAGAACTCGCCGCCGGTCCAGTACTCCCCGCGGTACAGTTCGGGGTGGTCCGTGTTCTCCCAGGTGTCCGGGGCGTCCTCGACGTACGCCGGCAGCGTCGAGTGCCCGGCGTTCGGGAGGGGATCCATACTCACGTTCTCGTCCCACCAGATCTCCTCCGGTTCCAGGGATCGGTTCTCCGAGATGTCGATGGCCGCCGCCGCCTCGGGGTCCGGACCGAACTCCAGTCCGTCGATCGTGACCGCCTCCTCCGTGTGTTCGCCCCCGAGGTCGATCCCGAAAGGCGCCGACATCGGCGCCTTCACCAGGAGCGGGACGCTCGTCGAGACGTCCGCCTGCTCGCCCGCTCCGGAGTAGGTGATATCGACCGCCAGCGCGAACTCCCCCTCGGTCGACGCCGGCGCGGTCACCTCCCACGCGACCGACGCCGACTCCTGGGAGGGAAGCGTGTCGAAGGTCGTGCCCTCGACGGCCGTGACGGTCCAGTCGTCGCCCGGTGGTTCGAGCGCGAGTTCGCCGTCGGTCACGTCGTACAGGTAGGGGTTCTGGACCGACCCCGAGACGGTGATCGTCTCCCCGGGGGCGACCCGCTGGTCCCCGGGAACGGCGACCAGCGGATCCGGATCGTCCGGGAGCGTCGGCGTCTCCGTGGCCGTCGGGGTCGGGGTTTCGGTGTCCGCCGGGTCCGTGTCGGTCGGCGTCGGCGGGTCCGTGTCGGTCGGCGTCCCTTCTTCGGTCGGGGACTCCGACGGCGACGCGGTCGGCGTCGACCCGTCGCCGCCGAGACACCCGGCCAGACCCGCGGCGCCGAGCGCGCCGAGCGCCGTTAAAACCCCTCTCCTGTTCGTCGTTTCGTCCCGGGTGCCCGTTTCACGGGGCGTCTCGCCTGCCATATCCGGTCATCCGGGCGGGCAATAATAAATGGTCGTTGTCCGATTTTGTTTGCACCGGTCCGTCCGGCGCTCAGTTCGAGACGGGAGTCGTGCCGGCTCATCGGGGCAGCCGGTGATGGGTGTTGGTGATAGTCCGGCCGCCACGGGGCGGGGAAGCGATCAGTCGTCGAGCGTCGCCGGTTCGACGGTCATCGTGTGCAGGCGGTCCAGCCCGTCGATCATCGCCTGGACGCTGGCGCGCGTGATGTCGGCGTCACTGGCGCGGACCGTGACGGACCGGTCACCCCGGGAGAGACCCACTTCGACCGTGACCATTGCGTCGGTGCCGCCCGTGACCGCGTCGACGTGGTACGAATCGAGCCGGAAGACGGCGTCCTGCAGGGCCTTCCGGACCGCGTTGAGTGCCGCGTCGACGGGGCCGTCGCCGACCCCGCTCGCGGTGCGCTCCTCGCCGTCGACGAGCAGCCGGACGCTCGCGGTGGGCGTCCGCCCGCCGGAGACGGCGGTGAGGTCCTCCAGCGTGACGCGGCGCTCGCGGTCGGTCCCGCTCACGTCCTCGGCGATCGCGAGCAGGTCCGAATCCGTGACGCGCTTGTCGCGCTCGCCGAGTTCCTTCACCCGGGAGACGACCGTCGAGAGGTCGTCGTCGTCGAGTTCGACGCCGTTTTCGGCCAGGGCGGCCCGGACGCCCGCGCGGCCGGCGTGTTTGCCGACGACGAGACGGCGTTCCCGACCCACCGTTTCCGGGGGGTACGGCTCGTACATCGCCTCGTCCTTGAGGGTGCCGTCGGTGTGGATCCCCGATTCGTGGGTGAAGGCGTTCTCGCCGACGACCGCCTTGTTCGGCGGGAGCGGAACGCCGGTCGCATCCGAAACCAGCTTCGCGAGTTCGTACAGTCGGTCGAGTTCCACGGTGTCGACGTCGTAGACGTGCGAGAGCGCGATCGCGACCTCCTCCAGGGCGGCGTTGCCGGCGCGCTCGCCGATGCCGTCGACCGTCCCGTGGACGAGGTCGGCGCCCGCGGCGACACAGGCCAGCGCGTTCGTCAGCGCCAGGCCGAGGTCGTCGTGGGTGTGCGCGGAGACGGGCCCGAGATCGGCGAGCCGCGAGACCGCCTCGAAACAGGCTTCCGGTCCGGCGTGGCCGACGGTGTCGGCGAAACACACCCGGTCGGCGCCCGCGTCGAGGGCGGCCGCCATGAGCTCCTCGAGGAAATCGAGGTCGGCGCGGGAGCCGTCCTCGCCGATCACCTCGACCCAGAGGCCGTGGTCCGTGGCGTACTCGACGAGCGAGCGCGTGTTCGCGACCGTCGACTCGCGGGTCGAGCCGACCTTCTCCTCGACGTGCCGGTCGCTCGCGGGGACGACGATGTGGACGCCGTCGACTCCGACGTCGAGGGCGTGGTCGACGTCGGACTCGATCCCCCGGGTGAAGCTCGTCACCGTCGCGTCCAAGTCCTGCTCGACGACCTTCCGCATGGCGGCGCGCTCGCCCTCACCGGTGCAGGCGCTGCCCGCCTCGACGACGGAGACACCCGTCTCGTCGAGGGTGCGCGCAATCTCGACTTTCTCCGTAGCCGAGAGTGCGATCCCGGGAGCCTGCTCGCCATCGCGGAGCGTGGTATCGAGAAGCTGTACCGGCGTCGTCTGGGAGTCAGTGAGTGGGGCAGAAGCCCCGAATAAATCGATCACGGGTCATGGTACCCTACACGGAGTGAGTAGAGTCGAGCACTTAAGTGTCACTATCAATCCCCGACCACGGCGTCGCCATCACTCCCCGACCCGGATCGTATCGCCCCGCGAGACGTCAGCCGCCGTTCCTGCGGGGAGTTCGACCAGCGTGTCCGCCCGCGCGATCGCGAGGTCGAGCCACGCCCGTAGCGTGTCGACGCGCTCGACCCGGCCGTCGATCAGCCAGATGACGTCGATCGGAAACGGGACCAAGAGCATGTCGACGTCGCGGCGACCCGCGGAGTCAAAACGAAAGATCAGCGCGTGGTCGTCGGGGAACGATCGCCGGAATCGCAGTCCCCGGAGCGTCTCGAGCAGGGAGTCGGCCACTTCGATTTTTGTGGCGAGGACGTCGTCGTCCTCGTGAACGACGCGCACACCGGTGATGGAGGGGGAGGGGTATTATAATGACTAGTGTAGGCAATTACCGTATCGACCGCCCGACGCCGGGCGGATCGGAGCGTATCGAGCGGTCCCGCGAGACCTCCCCGTTCGGCGGCGGAGTGCCCTCGCCGGGGAGGAGAAACGGGGTTTTACCACCGGGATGCCTGTACCTGCCCGTGGAGATGGACATCGCCGACGCCAACGCGACGTGTGAGGAGGTCCTCTCGGCCGTCGAGCGGGCGGTCGTCGCGGACCGATCGTTTCTCGAAACAACCCTGCTAGGTGTGCTCGCCCGCGGGCACGTCCTGCTGGAGGACGTTCCGGGGACCGGCAAGACGCTGACCGCCCGGAGCATCGCGACCGCGCTCGGACTGTCCTTTTCGCGGATCCAGTTCACCCCCGATCTCCTCCCGTCGGACGTCACCGGCACGCACATCTTCGACGAGCGCTCCGGGGAGTTCGAGTTCCGGGAGGGGCCGATATTCGCGAACGTCGTCCTCGCGGACGAGATCAACCGGGCGCCGCCGAAAACACAGAGCGCGCTCCTGGAGGCCATGGAGGAACGACAGGTAACCGTCGACGGCGAGACGCGGGACCTCCCGGACCCCTTTTTCGTGGTCGCGACGCAGAACCCGATCGAACACGAGGGAACGTTCGCCCTGCCCGAGGCGCAGGTCGACCGCTTCGCGGTGAAAGCGAGCATCGGATACCCGAGTTACGACGGGGAAGCGGAACTGCTGTACCGGCGGCTGGATCGCGAACGCCGGAGTCCGTCGGTCGAGGAGGTGCTGTCGAGCGAGTCCGTCAGGGCGCTCCAGGGGACGCCGGAAACCGTGACCGTCGACGGCGACGTCGTCTCGTACGTCCTGGAGGTGTGCCGGGGGACGCGGGAGCACCCGCAGGTGTCGGTCGGGGTTTCCCCGCGTGGCACCCAGCGGCTGCTGGAAGCGGCGCGTGCCCGGGCCGTGATCGAGGGGCGCGAGTACGTCTCGCCCGACGCCGTCAGGTCGGTCGCGGAGCCGGTGCTCGCCCACCGGGTCGTGCTGACCCCCGACGCCCGCGTCAACGACGTCGAGAAGGCGGGGATCGTCGACGACGTGGTGGACGACACGCCGGTGCCGACCGTCGACTAGTCCAGCGTCGCCACCAGCAGGACGGCGCCGAGCAACAGGAAGACGACCGCGGCGACGGGCTGGCCACCGGTGCCGAACCGGTAGAGGCCGAAGCCGACACCGCCCGTGACGACGCCGACAGCGAGCGTCGACGAACTGTGCACGATCTCGATGCGGGCCGTCTCGGCCGACCGCCCGAGCTGTTCGCCGATGCTGATCGCGTTGCCGCCGGCGTCCCACGCGACGACCGCGAGGACGACGCTCGCGAGGACCGGGACGATCGGAGCACCTTGGACGCCGGCGAGGACCGAGGCGACGAACAGCCCGAACGCACCGGCCGTCACGAGGGACCTCGCACCGCGAAGGAGCCCCCCCCAGAGGACGACCACGCCGACGGCGCCGACGCCGAGCGCGGGCCAGGAGTAGAACCCGCTCGTCACGAGCGTGACCACCCCGGCGAACCCCGAGATCCAGCGACCGAGTGCGGTCGGGCGGCGGTCGACCGTCACCGTCGCTCCCCCGTATCCCCGTGGCGGGCGAGCGCCGCGTCGAGCGGTTCCGTCCACGGCCAGTCGATCACGGGAACGCCGGCGTCCCGGACGGCGGAGATTCGCAGCCGTCGGGCGATCCCCGCGAGTCGGTTGCCGGGGGATCGATCGGTCGTCGGGTCCGGGCTGACGACGGTGACCGGGAACCCGTGTTCCTCGAACGATCGGGCGGTTCGGACCGACGCCTCGTCGGGGAGCGGCGAGAGGTACACGATCTGTGTGCCCGGTTCGAGGCGGCTGCGAAGGGTGGCCCGCCACTGCCGCGAGACGGGCTGTTTGGTGTCCGGGACCGGCGACAGGGCGGGATCGACCGCGAGCAGTTCGCGGGCCCGCCTCAGGTGGTCGACGCCGGTGCCCGGCGCGAGCCAGCACGACGCCGACCCCGCTACCGCGAGACCGACGCGGTTGCCCCCGTCCTCGAGTTGCGCGATCGTCCGGCCGGCAGCGTCGACGGACCGGTCGACGGCGTGGGATTCCCGGGGCTCCGGCGAGACGTACGCCGCGCGTCGCGCGTCGACGAGCACCACCACCGTCGCGGCGCGCTCCTCCCGGAACTCGATGGTCGTCAGTTCGCGCGTCCGGGCGTGACGGTTCCAGTCGATACGGCGCATCGGATCGCCCGGCCGGTACTCCCGCGTCGCCGCGAACTCGACGCCCTCGCCGGTGGTCGGCGTCCGCTCGCGGCCGACGAACCGGGTGGCCGCCCGCCGCAGCGGGACCGGCTCCGCCCCCGACCGGAGGGGTGGCATACACGTCAGCGTCGTGTCCGGTGCGTGTAGCCGTTCCACCTCGTTCCCGCCGGTGAGGTCCCGCCCGATGACGCGCGCCGGGCCGAACTCGTGTACTCCGCGCCGGGCGGTGACGGTGTAGGAGAACTCCGAGCGCTTCCCCGGACGAAGCGCCGTGCCGTGTCGCGGCGAGCCGCCGTCGACGGACAGCGCGTCCGGGATGCCGTCGACGACGCGGACGTCGGGGAGCACCCGGCCGCTTGTGTTCGTCACGGTCACGGTGACCGCCACCGCCTCGCCTTCCTCCGGGGACTCGGTGTCGAGGGTGCGCTCGACGGTCACGGTTCCGGGGGGGAGCACCGACGAGCGGGCGTACGCGGCGTAGCCGACGCCGACGACGGCAGCGAGAAGGACCGCCGGCTGCTCGGCGACGATGCCGACGCCGATGCCGACGAAGGCGATCACGCTCACCCCGCGCCAGTGGCCGGTCGAACGTGATTCCCCTGCGGTGGTTTCGCCCGCACGGCCGCCGAACTCGTCGGCGTCCGGCGTCGAGGGGGTGCGGTCGGACTCCGGTTCGCTCTCCATAGCGCCGTCGGCGTCCCGGCGTCCGGGGTCGTCCGGCGTTACTCCCTGCCGGGGGACGTGCCGCTCGATGACCGCGGCGATGGCATCGACGGCGTGGTCGATACGCCGTCGGCTCGTCGACACGCCGGGGAGCCCGTCCCGCAGGCGCGTCCGGAGTGGCGGGTCCGGCGCGTCCTCCCCGCCGAGGAACGACGCGGCGTAGACGTCGTCCGTCCACGTTCCCGCGTCCACCCGTTCCGCGGCGTCCGACTCGGTCAGGCCCTCGAACCGGGCGAGCACTTCGGTCGCGACGGCGGCCAGACCCTCTCGCGTCCGTCGGCCGGGTGGATACGTCCGGTAACCCTCGAGAAACCACACCAGTACGTCGTTGATCCGCCGGCCGGGTCGCGGGGCCGGGACCCGGCGTTCCGGATCGTTCGTCCTCGCCTCCTCGATCGTTCCGTGCCGGCGGCGCTGGACGACTCGAGCCGCCTGGACGAGCGACAGGACGCCGATCACCGTGGCGATCGCCCGATCCGGGCGCAGCGGGGTCACGCCCGGCACCGCGAGCTCGGCAGTGCCGACGGCGAGCGTCGCGACGCCGATCAGTAACCCGATCCGGCGGTAGTTCACGGTTCGTCCTCCGCGTACCGTGCCTCGATGCGGCGGAAGATGCCGACCGCCCGCTCCTCCCGGTCCGCGGACGCCTCCGCGTTTCCGTACCGGACGTTCTCGAAGAGACGCGTCAGTTCGCGGACGTCGTCACCGTCCATGCCTGCCTCGACCGCGGCGGTCTCGAAGTCGCCGGGCGTGCTTGTCTCCGGATCCGGGATGTCGAGCAACGCCGTCATCTCCCGCCAGGCCCGGTACACCTCGTTGTCGCCGTGTGTGTCCCCCTCCAGACGGTCGGCGGCCCGCCCCGCGGCCTCGCCCACCGCCGCCGTATCGGGGTTCCGCCCCGTGGACCGGTCGTCGGCCGGATCGTCGTCGGGAGACGACGCCCGCAGATACGCGAGAACCGTCCCGAACAGCGCCGCGATCAGCGCCAGAAGCAAGAGCACCGACGGGAGCGAGGGCTGCTCGGCGGATCCCGTATCGCTGCCGCCGCCCCCGCCGCCCCCGCCGCCGAGCGGACTGCCGTTCCCCAGCTTCGGCGACGGCGCCGACGAGGGGTCGGCCGGCGACCCGAACACCGCAACGAGCACGTACACTACCCCGATCACGGCGATGACGGCGACGAGGAGCACGATGGCTCTCCGCCAGTACACGTACAGGTACACCAGGAGTGCGAGCCCGGCGAGAACGCCCAGAACGGCGAGGAGTTCCGACATGAAGGGTATCTGGAGGGCCTCGCCGGGGGCGGTCGCGTTCTGCGGCGCCGGGAGCACCCCGCCGTCGCCGGCGTCACTGCTCCCGCCCGGTCCGTCGGGCCCGCCCCGTTCCGGATCGAGCGTCGACTCGACCGTCGCCGCGACGACCGCGACCGCGGCGATCGCGAGGGCCGCGATCGCCGCCGATCGAGCCGAATCCCTCATGAAGACCCGGTCGCATTCGCCCCGGAAATGAATGTTGGAACCGGACCCCGGCGAGAGTCGGTGAAGCCGGACACCCCCGAGGAGCGGCGTATCCGGACCCCGGCGAATCCCGTACGGAATTGGGTGAGAATCGGGAAAGTACTGATACGGCCGTCCCGCCCAGCAGTACACATGGGAGACGGATCGGACTCGATGGGGAAGTTCGCGGGGGACGTCTCCGGATGGCGGGACGTCGTTCCCGGGTGGCTCGACGGAGCCACGGCGATCCAGTCGGTGCTCGCCGGGGTCGCCGCCCTGCTTGGCTCGTACGCGGCCGTCGGGTTCACCCCGGTGTTCGTCGTCGGGCCCGTGGAATCGTTCCTCGTCAGGTGGATGCCCGGCGCCGTGATCACGTTCGCGATCACGGTGCTCGGGGACCTCGGGAAGAAACTGAACCTGCTGGCCGGGGTCGGGATCGCCACGGGTGGTTTCGCCGCGCTCTCGTTCGCGGTGATCACGCTGACCCGGCGCTCCGGCCGGCCGGCACGGGACGCCACGCCGAAAGGGGACGCCGTCACGGGATCGACCGCCGGCGTCACCGCGGCCGTTCCCCTCGTCGTGGGCGGCGCGACCGTGGTCGTGGCGTTCGCGCTCACGAACGGGACCGCGTCGAGCCTCGGGGCCGGGATCGCGGCGGGGGCGGTGGCCGGCGTCGCGGAGATCGGCGTCGGGGCGCCCTCGCAGGCCACCGAGCGGGCGGGCCGCAGGCGACTCCTGCGGTCCGGCGGCGCGCTCGCGCTGGGGGGTGCCGTCGCCGGCGTCGTCGGATCGCGGGGCGGGGTGGCCGGCGACGCCGAGATCGAGAGCAATCCCGACGTGACACAGCCGGGGGACGTCATGTCCCGGGAGGAGGTGACGGAGGGCATCGATTCGCGGCTGGCGGAGGCCGAGGACAAGTCCCTCGACGTTGCGGGCATCGAACCCCTCGTCTCCGAGGACTTCTTCCGGACGGACATCAACAACACCGTCCCGACGCCCGGCGCCGCCGACTGGGAGCTCTCGATCACCGGCGCGGTCCAGTTCGAACGAACCTACGACTTCGGGAACCTCGGGTCGTTCGACCCCCAGCACCGGTTCGTGTCGCTCCGGTGTGTCGGGGAGAGCCGCAACGGCAGGCGGATGGACAACGCCATCTGGACCGGCGTTCCGGTCAAGCCGCTCATCGACGAGGCCAACCCGCAGGGCGAGTACGTCATGGCGCGGGCGGTGGACGACTACTTCGTCGGCTTCCCACTCGACGCGCTCGAGGAGGGCTTTCTCGCGTACGGCATGAACGGCGAGCACCTCCCCCGCGAGCACGGCTACCCGGTCCGGCTGCTCGTCCCCGGACGCTGGGGCGAGGTCAACGTCAAGTGGATCAGCGAGATCGAGGTCACGCGAGAGCTCCAAGAGGGTTACTGGGAGCAGAAGGGCTGGCAGGGCACCGGCCCCGTCAAGACCGTCGCGAAGATCAAGGCCGTGAACAGGATGGACGACCGGATCCAGGTCGGCGGTCACGCGTACGCGGGGACGCGTGGCATAAACGCGGTCGAGGTCTCGGTCGACGGCGGCGACTCCTGGCGGGAGGCGACGCTCTCGGAGCCTCTGGCCGGTCAGGACGTCTGGCGACAGTGGAAACTCGAGTACGACCCGCCCGGATCCACCCACGAGGTCGTCGCGCGGGCCGTCGAGGCGGACGGGACGGTCCAGACGTCCGAGGAGACCGACTCCTCCCCCGACGGACCCTCCGGGTGGGTGTCCCGGACGGTGTAGGGGCACCGTCGCTGGGGTGACAATGACACCCGGGACGTCACAGACAACCCCGGTATTCGCCGCAACACGCGAGGTTTATTAGATACGGCCGGTAGGTAGCCGCATGACGGAGTTCGGCTGGTTCATGTCTCTGGAGGAGTTCAGCCCCAGTGAGTGTCTGGAACAGCTCGAAATCGCCGACGGGGCGGGCTTCGACACCGCGTGGGTCAACGACCACTTCCACCCATGGTTCGACCACATGGAGGATGGCTCCTCCGCCAACGGGGGCAACTGCTGGGAGTGGATGCCCGCCGCCCTGGAGCGCACCGACGACATGCGCATCGGGACGGGCGTGAGCGCGCTCATCCACCGCTACCACCCCGGCAACGTCGCCCACCAGCTCGCCACGCTGTGTGAGATGTACCCCGACCGGGTGTTCTTCGGGGTCGGGACGGGCGAGGCGCTCAACGAGAGCCCCCTCGGGTTGCCGATGCCCGAGTGGGGCGAGTGCGCCAAGCGCACCGCCGAGGGGGTCCGGATGATCCGGGCGCTGTTCGAGGGGGAGTTCGTCGACTTCGAGGGGAAGTTCTGGGAGCTCGACGGCGCGAACCTCTACACCGGCCCCGACGAGGCGCCGCCGATCTGGATCGCCGCGAACGGTCCCACCGCGGCGCGGATGGCCGGCGACCTCGGCGACGGTTTTCTCACCGTCTTCGAGTCCCCCGAGCGCCTGGAGGAGGAGCTGTTCCCCTCGGTCAGGGACGGGGTCGCGAAATCCGAGCGCAACGAGGATTTCGAGGAGGTGCCCAAGTGCATCCACGTCCACGTCTCGTATGACCCCGACAGCAGGGAGGCCGCGATGGAACCGTGCCTGCCCTGGCGGGGCACACAGGTCGAGCGGTTCTTCTACGAGGACGTCGCCGATCCCCGGATCATCCAGGAGGAGGGCGAGGAGCTCGAACCGGACGTTCTGGAGGAGAACCCGGGCTTCGTCGTCACCACCGACTTCGAGGACATCGTCGAGGAGACCCGCAAATACGTCGATGCGGGCTTCGACGAAATCGTCTACCAGAGCCACTGCCCCGACCAGCAGCTGTTCGCCGACCTCGTCGAGGAGCGGATCATGCCGGAGTTCGCGTAGCCGGCTGGCGGTCCGGGTCGGACATTCAGAAAATTCCTACACGATACCATCGCGTATCTCCCGGTATTACG
>CAYSJP010000034.1:0-13720 GCA_964431395.1 uncultured Halobacteriales archaeon | reverse complement strand
CCGACGGGGAGTCGTCGACCTCCATGGCCTGTGCGCGGGCGTCCGTCTCGTCGCCGAGGCGCTTCACGACCGACAGGGAGTTGTTGATGGCGACGCGGGAGCCCGGTTCGAGACCCTCGCGCATCTCGTCGGTGACGTCCGTGAGTGCCTCCTGGTTGTTGCCGTGCTGTTTGACGATCACGCCCTCGTCGGATATCTCCTCGACGGTGGCGACGAACAGCGGCGACTGTTTCAGCTTCTTGTTCTCGTGTGAGAGGCGCTCTAGCTTCTGCTGGTACTTGTTGTTCTCCGCGTTCGCGTCCAGCAGTTTGTCGCGCATCTCGTCGTTCTGCTCTTTGAGGGTGTCGAGGCGTTGCTTCAGCGCCTCGATTTTCTCCTGGAGCGACGCGCCGTCGTCGTACGGCATATCGACGTCGTCTACGGCGTCAGTCATCGATCGATCCTAGGGATGTGATTCATAAGAGGTTTCGGGTCGTGCCACCGCCCCGCGGCGGCGACGGCCCCGGGCGTGGCTGGTGCCCGGGGGTCGAGAGCGGTTCCCACAATCCCGGGATGCTCCGGAGTAATCAGGATCAACAGGAAATATTAATAGGCGGTCACCAATAGATGGTATCGATGAGTTCGCCCGAACTCGCGGATGCGACGGAGGCTGATCTCGAGGCGCTCAAGGAGCTCCCGCCGAGTGCCAAGCTCGTTCTCAAGGTCCTCCAGTACAACGACGCTCTCACCCAAAACCAGATCGCGGAGGAGACGCTGTTGCCGCCGCGGACAGTTCGGTACGCCCTCACACGTCTCGAGGAGATCGACGCCGTCGACTCGCGCTTTTCGTTCTCCGACGCCCGCAAGCGCCTGTACTCGCTCAAGGTCGAGTTGACGTAGCCCGTCCGCGGCCGGATCGGAATCCGGTCACCGCCGTATCCCACCCCCGTCGCCGTCCGATTCACCGGGTCGTCCAGCCCCGTTCCATTCACCCTCCCGTCCCGCACCGTCCACTTCCGCCGCGCTTGCCGAACCGCTTTAGGCGCGGGTCCCCTACCCCGGCGCATGACACGGGTGATCCACACCGGCGACACCCACCTCGGGTACCGCCAGTACCACTCCCCCGAGCGCCGGAGTGACTTTCTCGCGGCGTTCGAGGCGGTCGTCGAGGACGCCATCGCCGACGACGCCGACGCGGTGATCCACGCCGGCGACCTCTTCCACGACCGCCAGCCAGCCCTCCCCGACGTCCACGGCACGATCGAGATACTGCGGGACCTCCGGGATGCCGACATCCCGTTTCTCGCCGTCGTCGGAAACCACGAACGCACTCGCGACCAGCAGTGGCTCGACCTCTTCGAGACGCTCGACCTCGCCACCCGACTGGGCCGCGGGCCGAAAACGGTCGGAAACACCGCGTTCTACGGCCTCGATTTCGTCCCCCGATCGAAGCGGGACGACCTCGACTACGAGTTCGAACCGCACGACACCGAGCACGCGGCGCTGGTCACCCACGGCCTGTTCGAGCCGTTCCCCCACGCCGACTGGGACACGGCGGAACTGCTCCGGTCGTCGACCGTCGACTTCGACGCCCTCCTTCTGGGCGACAACCACACGCCCGACCGCGCGGAAGTGGCGGGAACGTGGGTCACTTACCCCGGGTCGACGGAGCGCGCCGACGCCTCCGAGCGCGAGGCGCGGGGGTACAACATCGTGGCGTTCGACGACGGCGTCTCCATCCGGCGGCGGAGCCTGGACACGCGCCGATTCGTGACGCTCGACCTCGAACTCGCCGGTGGCGAGGGCGCGGAGTACGTCCGCGAGCGAATCAGGGAGGCGGACGTCGAGGGCGCCGTCGTGATCGTCACCGTCGAGGGCGAGGGCGGTGAGGTGTCGGCCGCGGGAATAGAGGAGTTCGCCACGGAGCGTGGCGCGCTGCTGGCCCGCGTGAACGACCGCCGGGAGTTCGAGGCCGAGGAGGGCTCGGAGGTGCGCTTTGCCGACCCGGACGACGCGGTCCGGGAGCGTCTGCGCGACCTGGCGCCCAGCGAGGCCGCCCTCGGGGTCGACGAGACCGTCCGCGACGACACCGTCGCCGACTCGAACGTCCGCGAACGGGTCACGGACCACGTGCGGTCGCTGCTCGATGCGGACGCCGACGCCTTCGAGACGGCCGCTGATCTCGGGGAACCCGAGGCCGATGGGGACGAGGTGCCGGCGAACGGGGAGGTGCCGGGCGAGCGCGAGGTCGACGAGTCCACAGCCACCGACGAGGCCGGCGAGGCAGACGGGCCGGACGCGCAGGTGACCATGGAGGATTACCTGTGATGGGTGGGCGAACGCGGACGGCGAGAGCCACGGGGGCGAACCGATGAGGATCACGCGCGTCCGGCTGTCGAACTTCAAGCCCTACGGCGACGTGGACGTGGGGATCGACCGGGGCGTGACCGTCATCCACGGGCCCAACGGGAGCGGGAAGTCCTCGTTGCTCGAGGCCTGCTTTTTCGCCCTGTACGGCTCGAAAGCACTCGATGGCACGCTGGAGGGCGTGGTCAGGAACGGGACCGATGAGACCGAGATCGAGGTGTGGTTCACCCACGCCGGCGGTGACTACCGCGTCGAGCGGCGCGTCCGGCTGTCGGGGGAACGCGCCGTGACGGCGACCTGCGTCCTCGAGACGCCGGAAGGGGCGATCGAGGGTGCACGGGACGTGCGCGCCGCGGTGACCGACCTCCTGCGGATGGACGAGGAGGCGTTTCTCAACTGCGCGTACGTGCGCCAGGGCGAGGTGAACAAGCTCATCGACGCCACGCCGGGGGAGCGCCAGGCGATGCTCGACGACCTCCTACAGCTCGGCGTCCTCGAGGAGTACCGCGAGCGCGCCGGCCAGGCCCGGCTGGGCGTCGAGGACGTCCTCGGGGAGGCCCGTGGCGAACTCGACGGGCTCGAGGATCAGATCGCCGAGAAGGAAGACCGGGACCTGCACGCGCGACTGAACGACCTCGAAACCGAGCTCGCGGCGGTCGACGCCGAGATCGAGGAGTTCGAGGCGAGCCGCGCGGAGGCCGAGGAGACGCTCGAGGCGGCCGAAGACGTGATCGATGCGCACGCGGAGCGCCGGGAGGAACTCGAGGGCCTCGAGGAGGACATCGAGGAACTCCAGGCGGCGATCGCCGACACCGAAGGGGAACGCGAGGACCTCCGCGAGGGGATCAGCGAGCGTCGCGAGGAACTCGAGGCGAAACGGGAGGAGCGCGACGACCTGCTCGAGACCGTCGACGCGGATCTCGATGCTCCGGGGGGAGAAGGGGCCGACGCGGAGTCGGTCGTGGCGGCGACGGATCGGGTGATCGAATCGATCGACGAGGAGGACGAACGGCTCCGGGAGCGCCTGAAGGAGCTACGGCTCGAGGTCAACGACCGGACGAACGAGGCCGACCGCCTCCGCGAGGACGCCGACGACCTCGAGGCGGAGGCGACGGAGAAGCGCGATCGGGCGGACGACCTGGAGGCCGAGATCGCTGACGACGAGGAGACGATCGCGGAACGCCGCGGGAAGCTCGAGGAGCTGTCGGAGCGCATCGAATCCAAACGTGCGGCGTTCGAGGACGCCCCCGTCGACTTCGGCGAGGCGGAGCGCCTCATCGAGGAGCGCGAGGCGGCCGTGGCCGACCGCGAGGACGACATCGCGGATCTCCGGGCGTCCCTGGAGGCCGTCAGGGCCGGGATCGAACGCGCGGAGGAGCTTCTCGCGGAGGGGAACTGTCCCGAGTGTGGCCAGCCCATCGAGGGCGCGCCCCGCGTCGAGGGGGTCGAGGACGACCGCGAGCGGGCGGACGACCTCGAGTCGCACCTCGAAGAACGCGAGGCCGAGCGCGAGTCCCTGAAGGCGGAGCTGGAGAGCGCCCGGGAGTTGCGCGAGACCGAGCGCGAGGTCGCGGCACTCGAGGAGAACCGGTCGAACGTCTCCCGCTTACTGGAGGAAAAGGAGACGGTCCTCGAAGACAAGCGCGAACGGATCGACACCCTCCGGGAGGCGGCTGCGGAGCTCGACACCGAGGCGGCGGAGAAGCGAGAGGCGGCCGGGGAAGCCGAGGCGGCGGCCGACGCGCACCGCGGGGAGATCGGGGAGTGCAACCGGGAGCGATCGGAGCTCGCGGAGCGGCGCGAGCGCCTCGAGACCCTGCGGGAGTGCGTCGATGGGATCGGTGACCTCGAGGCGGAGATCGAACGCCTGCGGGAGAAACGCGGCATGCTCGAGGAACGGAACGCCGAGCGCCGCGAGACGCTCCGGGAGAAACGCGAGCGCAAGCGCGATCTCGAGTCCGAGGTCGACGATGAGAGGGTAACGCGGGCCCGCGAGGAGAAGGAGAAGGCGGAGGCGTATCTCGGGGAAGTCGCGGAGAAACTCGACGAACTCGCCACGCGGCGGGACGATCTCCAGGGGGAGATCGGTGCCGTCGAGAACGAGCTCGAGGCGCTCGAGTCGCTGCGGGAGCGCCGCGCGGACCTGGTGGAGCGCGTCGAGGCGCTCGAATCGTTGCGGACCGAGACGGAGGAGATGGAGGCGCTGTACGCCGACCTCCGCGCGGAGCTGCGCACGCGAAACGTCGAGAGCCTCGAGCGGCTGCTCAACGAGACGTTCGACCTGGTGTACGAGAACGACGCCTACGCCCGGATCGAACTCGACGACGCCTACGAGCTCACCGTCTACCAGAAGAACGACGAACGGCTGGATCCCGAACAGCTCTCGGGTGGGGAGCGGGCGCTGTTCAACCTCAGCCTCCGGGCGGCGATCTACCGCCTGCTCGCGGAGGGGATCGAGGGTGCCGCGCCGATGCCGCCGCTCGTCCTCGACGAGCCCACCGTCTTTCTCGATTCCGGACACGTCTCGCAGCTCGTCGACCTGATCGACGCGATGCGCGAACTGGGCGTCGAGCAGATCGTCGTCGTCACCCACGACGACGAGCTCGTGGGGGCGGCCGAGGAGGTGATCGCGGTCGAGAAAGACCCCACGACGAACCGCTCGCGCGTGGAGAAGACGGACGCGCTGATCGTCTGAACCGGTCGGACGCGCTGATCGCCGGTGGCAGGACTGCCGTCAAGAATCGAGGGCCTCCCGGGTCGTTTCGGTGAGCGCGTAGCCGCGCTCGCCGGCAACGGAGGCCTCCTCGATCGCTCCGGCCACGCGGAGTTCGCCGAGCAGGCCGTGGAGGTCGCCCTCACACAGGTCGTAGTCCGCCAGCAGCGTCCGGACCGCGAGGGGCCCGCGGCGGTCCAGTTCCGAGAGCAAGCCGAGCCCGCGCGGTCCGGGCGCGATCCCGAGCTCGCGGCGTGCATCCCCCGGGAATCGTTCCGCGGCAGCCACGAGGGGCGACTGGCCGGTCGGGCTCAACCGCTCGTTGGAGACGTAGCGATCCTCGCCGGTGTCGGGATCACGGACCAGGCTCGACTCGGCGGACTCCTTCAGGAGCAGATATCGGTGTCCGGAGTCGTCGCGGACGGTCCGCGTCGGGGCCTCCTGTTTCTCGTCCATGTGTGGGTGGGTCAGTCGGGGTCGGGGAAGGCGGTTCCGTCAGTCGAGGCGGTTCTTGACGTTGCGGACGCGGTACGCGCCGAAGACGAACGCGAGCGCGCCGGCGACGACCAGGCTGCCCCCGAGTTGCCAGCGCCCGAGAAAGGCGATGAACATCGCCCCGGCGCTCATCGCGAGGAGGGCGGCGTTGAACACCACCACGAGCGACCAGAACGCCACGCGGAGTTGTGCCGGGGCGTCGGCGGCGTCCGGGATGTCGACCCCGACTTCCGCTTCCGGCTGGTCGTCGAACACGGTCGACAGCACGGCCTCCGCGCACATGAAGCGTTCGGACCGGCGGGCTACGCCGCGTCTTCGACGGTAACGGCAACGCTGGATTCGATCCAGGCGAGGGGGTTGCCGGCGTCGTACAGCACCGTCCCCTCCTCGGTCTCGTACGTTTCGACCGGCTCCGCAGCGTCGGTGGACAGACGTCCCTCCATCGAACCGTGGTCTCCATCGTCGGTCATGTACATGGGTTGGTAACGAGTCACATGATATATGTCTTGTCCCGAGCGCGGGATTTGCCGCCCGCTGCCCCTGTGGGGGAGACCCTGATAATGACTGTTGTAGGCAATTACCGTATCGACCGCCCGACGGCGGGCGGTGGAGGTGTGTGAAACGTAACCGCACAGCTATAACGGTCGGTCCCGTAGTTCGAGGTATGAGCACCGAGGCAGGGGAGTCCAAAGCGGAGGCGTCGAGGATCGTCCTCTCGTACCCTTCCGACCTCACCGACTGGGACCGCGACCAGGTGGAGACGCCGTGGTACGTGGGCTATCTGCGGAAAGTCATCGACGAGCCCGACGTCGACGACGTGTACGAGGAGTTCGTCGACATCGGTTGCTGTGGGACGAGCCGGGAGGTGCCCCTGAAGGTGGAGGAGGTCGTCGGTGGCAGCCGCGTCGGAGAAGGCACCGAGATCGAGTACACGGTTCGGGAGTCCTGTGATCTGCCCGGCGCCTGGGACGTCCAGGACGGGGGGGCCTGACCGGCGACTGGGACGTCCAGAGGGGTGCTCCTGACCGACCCCCGTCGTGTCACGGTACGGATGTGGGACGCTCCGACCGAGCACCAGCACTCGACGGGGTCAGCGACCGGCGGGCTGCTCGTCGCCGGGGCTGTCGTCGCTCGGTCGCGTGAACAACACGACGACGTAGATCGCCGCCGCCGCCACGAGTGGCGGGATCAGCCCGTATATTCGCGGGAGAGCGTCGATGGCGGAGACGATGCCGGCGAGCGGCCCGGAAGTGGAGTGGGAGGTCGGATCGGTGATGAACAGCGCGACCCAGATCGACGCCAGAAACCCGACGCCGGCGAGCGCGAAGAGCCGGTCGTCGCCCGCGGTCTCCATGCCGAACCGGTACCGCCGGGCGACGATCAACACCGGCGCGAAAAGCGGCGCGAGGACGAGGACGCCGATCACGCTCAGGAGCGCTCGCTCCCCGAACTGGCCGGCGTTGCCGGCCCAGTTGATCACGCCGAGCACGAGCAGCAGGGAGACGAACGCCCCGACGAACGCGCTCACCGCGACGTACGCGCGGAACAGAAGCGAGTCCGACTGCCGGAACGCGTACCGGTACGCCCCGAACAACCCGGAGTACGGTTCCCCGTCGGTCATCACTCCGTTTTAGAAGCCACCGCCACATGAGGCCGTTGGAACGACCCGGCCGCGAGGGGGGCGCACTGGCTGATCGCCCACACGAGGAACCGAACGGTTTTGCCCCCTCCGGCCGCCGGGGACGGTATGCGGATCGATATCGGGAACGCGCTCGCCGACGTCGCGGACCCCGGCATCGAGCGCGAGGAACTCGACCGGCTCGACGAGGCAGTCCGGCGGGCCCACGAGCGAATCGAGGCCGGGCGCGGGGCCGGCGAGTTCGGCTACGCGGCGCTGAACCTGCCCGAAACGACCGATCCTGCCGCGATCAGGGAGCGCGCCGACCGGTTCGCGGACGCGGAGACCGTGCTGACGGTGGGGATCGGCGGGAGCGCCCTCGGCGCGGCGACGCTGACCGACGCGCTCGGCCTCGACGGCCACCGCGTTCTGGACAACGTCGACCCCGCCCACGCCCGGCGGACGCTGGAGTCGATCGACCTCGACCGGACCGTGGTACACGCCGTCTCCAGATCGGGGACGACGGCGGAGACGCTCGCGAACGTCCTGCTCGTCCGTGGGGCCATGGCCGACGCCGGGATCGACTGGACCGGACGGACCGTCGTCACGACCGGCGACGCCGGCCCGCTGCGCCGGCTCCTCGAGCGCCACGACCTGCCGGCGCTGGACGCACCCGAGGGCGTTCCGGGCCGGTTCTCCGCGCTCTCGCCCGTCGGGCTGTTCGCCCCCGCCGTCCTCGGTGGAGACGTCGAGGCCGTGCTCGACGGGGCGGCGGACGCGGCCGATCGCCTCGCGCCCTCGCTGCTCGACGCGCCCGCCTACGCCTACGGCGCCGTCGCGGCCGCGCTGGCGGAGCGCGGGGCCACGGTGAACGCGATGGTGCCATACGCGGAGTCGCTGGAGTCGTTCGCGGAGTGGTTCGCGCAACTGTGGGCAGAGAGCCTCGGCAAGGATGGCGGCGGTCAGACCCCCGTCCGGGCGCTCGGCGCGACGGACCAGCACTCCCAGTTACAGCTCTGGCGCGACGGCCGCCGGAACACGATGGTCACGCTCCTGCGTCCCGCGGCACGTCCGGACGTGGCCGTCCCCGACGCGGACGGCGGGGCGCTGGACGACCCCGGCGGGAACACGCTCGGGGAAATACTCGACGCCGAGTTCGAGGCGACGGAGGCAAGCCTGGCCGCGGCGGGACGGCCGAACGTCCGCGTCGAGATCGACCGGGTCGACGCCGCCGGCACGGGCGACCTGCTCTACTCGATCGAGGCGGCCTGCGTTCTGGTGGCCGAACTGCAAGGTGTCGACGCGTTCGATCAGCCCGCCGTCGAGTGGGGAAAGGAGGCCGCGCGGGACCTCCTGGGGGGCGCGGAGACGGCCAAGACACGCGCGATGTCGGGAAAGCGGACGTTAGAGATCGAGTGACACCGGTCGGTCGGGCCGCGAACGGAGGGTCTTTAGTGTCCCCTCCCCGTGGCAGGCGTATGTCCGACCGAACCGGGGCGTCGATCGGATTCGTTCTCGCCGGGTTCGCGATCGCGACGACGCTCGGGGAGTGGCCGGCGGAGAGGCCGGAACTCGTCGTGACCGGGGCGTCCGCCGTCGCGATCGTCGCGTTCTTTCTGGGCCGTCGGGACCTCCTGGACCGGCGGGTGACTGCACCGGTCGCGGCCCTCGGATCGGTCGGGACCGTCGCGGGTGGCCTCGCCGGAATCGCGGCGGGCGGTGAGATCGTTCTGCCGGCGGTCGCCTCCGGGGCCGGCGTGGTCGCCGTCGCCGCCGCCTGGACCGACTGGCGCGCGATCCCACGGGACAGGCTTCGGAGCCAGGTACGGCTCGCCGCGACCGGTTCGGCGGTCGGCGTCGCCGGCATCGCGTCGATCTTCGTCTGGGCCGGGTTGCTGGGCGCGATCGTCGGGATCGATTCGCTGTCGCCGGTGGCAGAACAGGTCCTCTCGACGGTCGCGCTCGGGGCCGGGACGCTCACCGTCGCGGCCGTGTACCTCTCCGTAACCGGGCTGGACCGGTCGTACGTCGATGCACGGGTCCCGGACCGCCGGGGCTGGGCGTACGTCGTCGGCGGGACCGTGCTTCTCCTGGCGGCGAACCTCGGGATCAGCGCCCTCTTCGGGTGGCTGGGCGTCGAATCGACGACCCACTCGATCGTCAGGGCGGCTCAGGACAACCCGGAGATTCTGCTCGTGCTCATGCCGCTGTCGTACCTCGTCGTCGGACCGGGCGAGGAACTGCTGTACCGCAACGTCGTCCAGAAGTCGCTTCGCGAGGAGTTCTCCGGGGCCGGGTCGGTCGCCGCCGCGAGCGTCATCTTCGCTGCCGTCCACCTCCCGGCGTACGCCGACCCCGACGGGACTGCCCTCGCCCTGATCAACACGCTCGCCATCGTGTTCGCCCTCTCGCTCATCCTCGGCGCCGTCTACGAGCGGACCGGGAACCTCACCGTGTCGGCGCTCGTCCACGGGTCGTTCAACGCCGTCGCGTACGCCGTCACGTACGCGGAGATCACGGGACTGATCGGGTGACCCTGCGGCCGTCGTATCGAGAGCCGACGGCCGTCTGACGCGGTTTTAATATCCGGTTGACACAACGGGGATCCATGCCGCGGCGGGTTTCGCTGGTCTGTGACGACGACCTCCTCGATCGGGTCGATCTGGTGGCCCGGAAGTACGACCTGTCGCGCCAGGAGGTTCTCCTGCAGGCCGTCGAGATCGGCCTGGAGACGATCGAGGCCGATCGGTCACAGCGTCGCGCCTGAACCGTTCGGGGGAGAAGGCACAAGACCCCCCGGCTTCATCGTTGTGCGTATGGGATCCCGGAACCCGGTCACCGTCGAAGACGTGATGTCGACGCCCCTGAAGACGATCGGGACGGACGCGACCCTCAGAGAAGCAGCAACTGCGATGCGCGAGGGAGACGTGAGCGCGCTGTTCGTGACGGCGGCGACCCCCGCGATCGTGACGAGCACTGACATCATCGGCGGCGTCGCCGACGGCGCGGACCCCTCGGAACTCCGTGTCGCCGACGTGATGACCTCGCCCGTGGAGAGCGTCCCCCCGGACGTCAGCGTGCAGGAGGCGGCCGCCATGATGACCAGCCTCGGCGTCAAACACATCCCGGTCACCGCCGACAGCGTCCACGGTGACGACTACGTCGGTATGGTGTCCTCGACGGACGTCGCAGAACAGTTCTCCTGACGGCGCTCCCTCCGAGCGTCAACTCGGGTTCTTCCGGGCGAGGCCGGAGCCACAGATCGGACACCGATCGCGGTGTTCGTCGAACTCCCGGCCACACCCCTGACACTGGAACCGCCAGTCGCGCTGTTCGTCGATCCCGCCCTGCGCGATCACCTCGACCGAGAGGTTCAGCGCCTCGGCGACGTTCTGCATGGCGTAATCGTCGGTGACGAGCGTGCCGTCGAGTTCGAGCGTCGCGGCGATCAGCCGGACGTCCGTCTCCGAGAGGACCTCCAGGTCGCCGGAACCGTCGGCGGCCCGGCGCACGCGCTCGACGGTGCCGTCCTCGGGGATCTGGATGTGCATGCCCGAGCCCTCCATGGCGTCGTAGCGGTACGCCGACTCGTCCTCGAGTTCCTCGCGGACGCTGGGGACGGTCGCACTCGGTTCGGTCGTATGGTACTCCCGGATGAACGCTGACGAATCGAGAACGTGCATTGGCCTACCGGTCGACGACGATGTAATCCTTCACTGCCTGGACGTTTCGGGCAGGCAGGCGGTAGTTCCCGTTCTCGTCGACCTGGAAGTCGGCGTCGAACGCCGTCTGCTCCTTCGGCCGGACGATCAGGTCCTCCAGTTCCCCGGATCGGAGATTCATCGTGATGTTGTACAGCTTCCCGAGTTCGGTTCCGTCGGATCCCATGACGGCCTTTCCGGAGAGGTTCTCGGCGAGGATATCAGCCATGCGTTACACCAACTGTGAGGCGGCGGTACTTGTCGGTTCCGGCGACGGAGCGTGTGCGAGACATTTGTGATCGGAGCTCAGCGTCGTGTCGGCCTGAAATCGGGGGGGCGGGATCAAAAATCCTGCGGGCGACCCTCCGGGACCGGGATCGCAACGACCATTGTCGTCTCGGCCCTACCGTCGACGGATGCGACGACGAACCGTCCTACGGACTGCAGGGGGCCTCGCGACGGCCGGTTTCGTCACGATCGCGGGGTGTGGCGGGGGGAGCGACGGCGGCCCGACCGGGACCCCGGAGAACCCGGTCGACATGGTGACCAAGGGAGCCACCTACTACTTCGATCCGATCGGGCTGTACGTGGAGTCCGGCGAGACCGTCACGTTCCGGATCGAGAGCGGCGACCACTCGGCGACGGCGTACACCGAATCGAACGTCCGGAGCGACACGCGGCGTATCCCCGAGGGCGCGGACGGCTGGAACAGCACCACGTTGAGCAGAGGGGGCTTCGAGCACACGTTCGAGACCGAAGGAACCTACGACTACTACTGCATCCCCCACAAGGCCGGCGGAATGGTCGGCCGGATCGTCGTCGGGAGCCCCGGCGGACCCGCCGAGGCGAGCCCGATCCCGGACGGCGAGGTGCCCGGCAGTGACCGGATCGTCGACGAGGAGTCGGTGTCGTGGGCGGCGTTCGACGGGTAGACCGGAGCGCCGAGGTGACGGTCCCCTGCGGGTGTCACCTGGGACTTTTTCTCGGAGGAGCAGCAAATCCGGGCATGGAGGTCACGCGGACGGGAGCATCGGAGACGGTCGAGGCGGAGCCGGGAGTCCACCTGACACAGCTCGCGGTCGGCGCGGAGGCCAGCGTCCAGGGCGTGCGGATCGAACCGGGGGGCGAAGTCCCCGAGCACAGCCACCCCCACGAACAGGTCGGGTTCGTGTACGAGGGCGAGTTGACGTTCCTCCTCGAGGGTGGCGACGCTATCACCGTCGGCGCCGGGGAATCCTACTGGCTCGAGGGTGGCGAGGTCCACGCGGCCGAGAACGGGAGCGAAACGACGGTCCGGGCGATCGACGTGTTCAGCCCGCCACGGCCGAATCCCGGCTGGCTGGAGTAGGCCGCGCGGCCGTGAGGTCGGTACACCCGGGCCGCGAGTACGGAGTACACTTATTCCCGCGGCCCGCCACGTGGCGAGCACGATGAGAACCACACGACTGCAGGAGCACGGCGGGCCCGAGGCACTCGAGGTCGTCGAGACCGACCGGCCCGAGCCGGGGGAGGGCGAACTCCTCGTCGAGGTCGCCGCCGCGGGCGTCAACCCCGTCGACACGTACTTCCGGGACGGGTCGTACACGCCGGTCGGGTTGCCGTTCACCCCGGGCGTCGACGTCGCGGGTCTCGTCGCCGAGGTGGGCGCGGGCGTCGATCGCTATGAGGCGGGTGACCGGGTGTTCGGGACCGGCATCGGGAACGCGAGCCACCAGGGCGCGTACGCCGAGTACGCGACGATCCCGACCGATCGCGCCGTTCCCCTCCCGGAGGGGGTCGACCTCGCGGAGGCGGGTGCCGCGGGCGTGGCGGCGGTCACGGCCTGGCGCGCGCTGATCGACCACGCCGACCTCGATCCCGCGGAACACTGCCTGGTTCACGGCGGCGCCGGCGGCGTGGGCCACGCGGCCGTCCAGGTCGCCAGCGCGGTGAGCGCCCGCCCGATCGCCACCGCGGCCCCCGAACACCACGACGTCGTCGGTGACCTGGGGGCGGAGACGGTCCTCGATTACGCCCGCGAGGACCTCGCCGACGCGGTGCTCGCGGCCTCCGGCGGAGGGGTCGACGCCGTCCTCGATCACCGGCTCGAGGAGTACCTCCAGTTCGACGCCGAGGTCGCCGCCGGGGGCGCTCGCGTGGTCGGCATCGGGGAGAACAGCCCCGATCCCGGCTTCACGAACGACGGCGTCGCACGCTCCAAGGACGTCAGCTACCAGTTCATGAGCATGTTCAACACGCCCGATCTCCGGGTCCCCCTGCACGGGGTCGCACACCTCATGTCGACGGGCGCGCTCGAGGTGGAGATAGCGCGGACGTACGGCCTCTCGGAGGCCGGCGAGGCACAGCGGGCAGTCCTGCAAGACAGCTTCGTCGGGAAGCTCGTTATCGAGCCCTGACCCCCGCGTCGGGCGCGGGCCTCACGAGTCATTATCACACCCGACGTGGGGCCGGTCGATCCCCCGGAGCCGTGCCGCTCATCCGGCGTGAGCGTGAGGCACATGTGGACGGGACCCTCTCTCGCGCACATGGGAGACGGGGACGACGGTCCCGCGTACGACACCGACTTCCGGGAACACCCCGAGGAGTACCGCGCGGCCGGCGAGTTCGTGGGGATGGACATGGCCCGGAAGTACCTGCAGATGGGCTGGACCCGGAGCAGTGGTACGACGAGGAGAAACACGCCATATCGCAGGTGTACCGGGAGTACCTCGACCGCCTGAAGAACGACGAGACGTACCAGCGACGCAGGGAGGAGTGGACGGGGGAATGATCGACACGTCCGGAGGAGTTCAGCCTGGTCCGTCTCGATGGACTTTACTGCGCGCCAGCGATAAGCACCAGTAACTG
>CAYSJP010000033.1:10076-14028 GCA_964431395.1 uncultured Halobacteriales archaeon | reverse complement strand
TTCTACTTCGCCGCCTCGACGGCCACGCTGGCCTTTCTGCTCGTGACGGTGCTCATCCGGGACCCCAACGTAGACCCCGACGACTCCGGCGGTTCGGCGACCGACGCGTTTCGGGTGTTCGACCGGAGCGGCCCGCACCTGCTCGACCCCGTGTTCGCGCTCGGAGTCGTCTCCTTTTTCATGGCGGTCGGCATCGCCCTGTTCGCCACGCTGGGGAGCATCGTCAACGCCGAACTGGATCAGGGTCCCGAGATGTTCGGGCTCCAGTTCGCGGCGTTCGTTCTCGCACAGATCCTTCTGCAGGCGCCCGTCGGGCGGGCGACCGACTTCTACGGCCGGAAGGCATTCATTCTGGTCGGAACGGCCCTCCTGGTGCCGACGACGCTCGCGCAGGGGTTCATCCCCGACGCCGTGTTTCTCGAGGGGATCGTTTCGCGCTCGTGGCAGATGTTCCTCGCGCGGTTCCTGCAGGGCGTCGGCGGGGCGATGGTGTTCGCCCCCGCGCTCGCGCTGGCCGGCGACCTCGCGCCCGAGGGTCGGTCGGGGTCGACGCTGTCCGTGCTGACGATGGCGTTCGGGTTCGGCGTCGCCGTCGGGCCGCTCCTGTCGGGGGTGCTCGTCGCCTGGGGCTTCGTCGTGCCCTTCGCCTTCGGGGCGTCCCTCGCCGCCGTGGGAGTCGTGGTCGTCCTGACCCAGATCGAGGAAGAGATCACGCCACGGCGGTCGCTACCGCTCCTCGGACAGGTGACCTGACCCCGACGCCGGTCGCCGTCTCGGTGACGCCCCGGCACTCGGATCCGGCGGGTACAGCCAGAGCGCCCGGCCGCGATCAGGTAGCCACCCACCCCCACGCCGCGGTCTGTGCGACCGCCGTCAGAACCATCGCGGCCACGGTCGGGAACGGCGTCCGCCTGCGGGTGTACCACAGCGCCCCCCAGGCTACGAACGGCACGACGAGCAGGCTCGCGAGGACGACCACGTCCGGGAGCAACGACCCCCGAAGCACGAGCAGCGATACCAGCCAGACGGCGACCCCGAGCAGGTACAGCACGCGGAGCCGGGAGGGGGCGAGACGGGTCGCGAGGGTGGTCTTTCCGACGGCGCCATCGGCCTCCCGGTCGACCCACGTCGTGTCGAGAAGGTTGACGAAAACGAGCGCGAAAAAGGGCACACAGACGAGGACGACCGCCGGCGTCACGGACCCCGCCTGGACCGCGAACCCGTAGCCGGGCAGGGCGATCCCGCCGAGCAGGGCGTTGTCGAGTTCGCCCAACCCGCGCCACGCGAGCGCGGGGCCCACGGAGTACGCCCACCCGAAGACGGCAATGACGAGCAGGACGACCAGCGCGGCGAGGGGGTATCCGTGGAGGAGACAGCCGACGGCGACGCCGGCGCCGAACAGAAACGTCGCGACGGCGCCGTACAGCGCCAGCCGGCGCGGGAGTCCCGTGCGCTGGAGCGCGCCGCTACCTCCCGAGAAGGGGGTGCGCTCCGCGAGGTAGTCGGCGAAGTAGTCGGCGTACTCGTTCGCGTAGTGGACGCTCGCGCTCACGAGCAGGACCGCGACCAGCCCCGCGCCCGCGTTCGGGAGGTCGAGCGTTGCACCACGGGCGAGCGCGATTGCAGAGCCCATCGCGTACACCAGGGCGATGAGCCCGAGCTGGTCGGGGCGGCTCATGCCGGCGAGCGCCCACGCGACCGAGCGGGCCGAGCGATACCGGCTCACGGAGTTCACGTAGGGTTCGTGGGCGTATGTGTGCTGGGCCCCGGGAGAGATCGGCCGGGGCGGCGAATCGGCGGACGGACGTGGCGATATGGACCCACCGGCCTAACCGACTGACGGAAGTCCCGGCGTTGACCTGCTGGCCAGGTGTTGGCGGCGTGTTCGACCGTCCCCTCCGGCAAAGCGACTCACCGGGAGGTAACGGTGTAGGCCATCGGGCCGGTGACCATCAGCGCGACGCCGAAAAACGAGTAGAGGGGACCGGCGTCGCTGATCGACGGGACGACCACGAACAGGCCGCCGAAGACGATGAGCGTGATCGCGGTGATCTTCGCGGACTTCACCGCGATGCCTGCCGGGATGGCGAGGATGAACAGCAGGAACGCCGCGTGGCCGATGTGGTAGTTCGCCAGGAACTTGTCGACCGCCTGGAGGACGAACGCGCTCATTGTTCCACACTCCCCGTGAGTCGGTCTTTAACCTTCCGTTCCGGGCTAGTTCGCCCCGTGGGTGTGACGAGGATCGAGTACCCGACCGGGGCGCTCCGCACCGGGCCCGGCCCCGGCCGGAACACAACTCGAGTTGTGGATCTACGAGAGGAGTACAACTGAGGACTGCGGTTCCACAAAGGTATTTGGACTCGGGGACGCACGTTCCGGGTGATGACGGACGCCGGCGAGCGCGAGGTGAGGGTTCTGCGGAACAAGCGGGAAGCGACGCGCTACCGCATCCTGGTCGAGATAGCCGAGCGCCAGCCGGCGGTCAGCCAGCGCGAGGTCGCCGAAGCGATCGGGGTGACCTCCCAGGCCGTCAGTGACTACCTCCAGGGGCTGATCGCGGAGGGGCAGGTTCGCAAGCGCGGCCGGGGACGGTACGAGGTCACGAAGGAGGGCGTCGACTGGCTCATCTCGAACACCGACGATCTGCGGTCCTTTCTCGACCACGTCGCCGAGAACGTGATCGGCGAAGTCGAGGTCGAGACCGCGATCGCGACCGCCGACGTCGGGGAGGGTCAGCCCGTCTCGCTGTCGATGCAGGAGGGGGCCCTGCACGCCCGGCCCGGCACGACCGGGAGTGCAACCGCGGTTGCAGTCACGGCCGCCGGGAGCGGGGACGCGGTTGGCGTGACCGACTTCGAGGGGATCGTCGAGTACGAGCCGGGATCGGTCACGGTCGTCCCGGTGCCGCGGGTCGACCAGCGGGAGGCACCTCCCGAGGCTGACGCCATCGCGGGGCGGGCCGGCGAGCACGACCTGCTCGCGACGGCGGGGGTCGAGGCGCTCGTTCTCGCACGGGAGGCGGGACTCGACCCGGACGCCCGGTTCGGGACCGCCGCGGCGGTCACCGAGGCGGCGACGAAAGGCCTCGACGTGCTCCTGCTCGCGGCCACGCCGGCGCTGGGCGAGCACACGAGTGCCCTCCGGGAGGCGGACGTGAGTTACGAGGTTCTCGAGGCGGGAGAGGAGTAGGGGTCCTCGGGACGGGAGAGGAGTGCGTGTCCGGCTACGTCGCGGCGTCGATCGCGGCCTCGAGGTCCGCGATGATGTCGCCGGGGTCCTCGATCCCCACCGAGAGGCGGACGAGCTCCGAGGTGACGCCCGCGGCGTCCTGTTCCGCCTCCGTGAGTTGCTGGTGGGTCGTGGAGGCGGGGTGGATGATCAGCGTCTTCGCGTCGCCGACGTTCGCGAGCAGGCTCGCGATGTCGGTGCTCTCGACGGTCGTCTGGGCGGCGTCGTACCCACCCTCCAGGCCGAAGGTGATCATGCCGCCGTAGCCGCCATCCAGGTACTCGGAAGCGTTGTCGTGGGTGGGGTGTGATTCCAGGCCGGGGTAGGTGACCCAGGAGACCGCCTCGTGGTCGTCCAGGAACTCCGCGACGGCCATCGCGTTCTCGGAGTGACGGTCCATCCGGAGGGGGAGCGTCTCGAGGCCCTGGATGGTCTGCCAGGCGTCGAACGGCGCCTGCTGGTTGCCGAGGTCGCGCAGCCCACGGGCGATCGCGGCGTAGGTAAAGGCCGCGTCGCCGAACGTCTCCGCGAAGTTGACGCCGTGGTAGGCGGGGTTGTCCTGCGCGAGTTCGGGGTACTTCTCGGGGTACTCGGCCCAGGGGAACGAACCGCCGTCGATCACGACTCCGCCGACGGTCGTCCCCGAGCCGTGCATCCACTTCGTGGTCGAGTCCCACACCAGGTCGGCGCCGTGCTCGATCGGGCGACAGAGCGCGGGCGT
>CAYSJP010000033.1:0-10000 GCA_964431395.1 uncultured Halobacteriales archaeon | reverse complement strand
CAACGGGACGCCGTGGTCGTGGGCGATGTCGGCGATACGCTCGATGTCGGGCGTGTCGAGTGCGGGGTTGCCGATCGTCTCGCAGTGGACGTAGGCGGTGTCCTCGTCGATCGCTTCCTCGTAGGCGTCGTAGTCGAGCGTGTCGACGAACCGCGTGGTGATCCCGCGGCGCTCGACGGTGTGGGTGTAGTAGGTGTAGGTGCCCCCGTACAGCGAGGAGGCGGTGACGATGTTGTCGCCGGCCTCCGCGAGCAGGAAGGTGGTGAGATCGAGCGCGGCCATCCCCGAGGCGGTGGCGGCGGCGCCGACGCCGCCCTCGAGATTCGCGACCCGCTCCTGGAGGGTTTCGACCGTCGGGTTCATCAGCCGGGTGTAGATGTACCCGGGCTTCTCGAGCGCGAACTGCGAGGCGGCGTCGTCGGCGTCCTCGAAGACGTAGGAGGTGGTCTGGTAGAGCGGCGGTGCGCGAGCGCCGGTCGCCGGGTCCGGCTCCTGGCCGGCGTGGACGGACTGCGTCCGGAACGAGGGTGTGTCGTCGTCTGACATCGAACGGGTAGACGGCGCGGTACGGTATAACGACTGTCAAATCGGATCGCCGGACTCCGTCGTCGTTTGTGCTCGACGGCCTCCGCCGTCGATTCCTGTTCGTCGGGGTGTGACCCCGGTTCGCCACCCTTATGTCGGTCTTGTTCCAAGCTAACATCAACTGTTAGTATGAAACTACTCACGGACTTTTCTCGCCGATCCGGGTGGAGGTCGGAACTGTGAGGCCGATCGAACGCTTCTTCGAGGCCGTCACCGGCCACACCAAGGTGGCGATCGCCCTGATGATCGTCCTGACGGTCGCGGTCGGCGCCGGCGCGCCACAGGTCGAACAGACCTCCTCCTTAGACGAGTTCCAGACCGACTCGCCGGAGGCGGACACGCTCGATTACATCGACCGGAACTTCACGGTCGCCGGCGAGAACACCACGACCGTCCAGGTCATTCTGCGGGGGGACGACGTCCTCTCGAAGGAGTCGCTCAACGCAAGCCTCCAGTTTCAGCAGGCGCTGCGCGACAACGAAACGGTAAACACGACGCTCGCGACCGACGACCCGATGGTCGGGATCGCGAACGCCGTGGCGATCCGGGCGCTCGTCGAGGAGGAGGCCAGTGAGGTGCGCCGTCTCGGCGGCCAGGTTCGGGAACTGAACGCGACGATCCAGCGGGAACGGGCGGCGATCGAGGAGAACCGCACCGCCCTCCAGCAGCGTCGCGACGAGCTCAACGAGACGGCGGGGGCGCTCCGGGCGACGATGACCGATCTCCGGGAAGACGAGGGGGCCGACCTCAGGGATGCGTTCAACGCGACGGACGAAACGACGCCGGTGAACCTGACCGAAGAGCAGTTCGGGACGTTCGAGGCCGCCGTTGCACAGCTCAGGACGGCCGAGAACGAGTCCGAGGCCGAAGCGGCCTACCAGCTCGGGTCGCGGGGCGTTCTCGAGGAGGAGTTCGCCGCGCTCGAGGAGCGGGGGAACCAGCTGGAAACCAGGGCAGAGGAACTCGAGGCGAACGGTGAGGAACTCGAGGACCTGGTCGCCCGGCTGGAGACCGCCCGGGGCGACCTCGAGGCCGCCCAGTCGGCGAACCGCTCGAGGCAGATCGAGACGCTACACGCGATGAACGGCACCGAGGTCAACGAGACGATCCGGACCGTCCTGAGCGCCGACGGCGAGGCCGACGGGGTCTTCGGCTTCATGCCGACCGGTTACGAGCCGGGATCGACCGGGGCCGAGGCGACGATGGTACTGATCACGCAGTCGACCGTAGAGGCGAGCCAGGTTCAGGGGGAGGCCTCCGAACGGATCACCGACAGCCAGCTCACGATCCAGTCCATCGCGGGGGACCGTGACGACGGCGTCGAGTACCTCGTGTTCGGCTCCGGGATCATCTCCGAGGAGATCCAGAACTCCCAGGAGGACAGCCTCCTCATCGTGGGCCCGCTCGCGCTGATTTTCGTGCTGATCGCGCTGATCGTGGCCTACCGTGACCTGCTGGATATCGCCCTCGGCCTGCTGGGAATCGGGTCGGTGCTGGTCTGGACGTTCGGGTTCATGGGCTGGACCGACATCGCGTTCAACCAGATCTTCATCGCCGTGCCCGTGCTCCTGATCGGCCTGTCGATAGACTACGCGATCCACATCTTCATGCGCCACCGCGAGGAACGCGTCGCGAGCGACCGATCCGGCTCGCGAAAGTCGATGGGCGTCGCGCTCGGCGGCGTCGGCATCGCGCTGCTGTGGGTGACGGCGACGACCGTGATCGGCTTTCTCTCGAATCTGACCAGCCCGGTGCCGCCGATCCAGGACTTCGGCGTCGTCAGCGCGGTCGGGATCGCCGCCGCGCTCGCGGTGTTCGGGATTCTCGTTCCGGCCCTGAAGATCGAACTCGACGAACTGCTCGAGGGCTTCGGGTTCGACAGGGAGAAACGCGCCTTCGGAACCGGCGGCGGCCGGTTCAGCGAGGCCCTCTCGCTGGGGTCCAGAGCCGCGCGAACGGCGCCGGTCGCCCTGATCCTGATCGTGATTCTCGTCAGCTCCGCAGGCGCGGTGGCGGCGACGCAGGTCGACACGAGCTTCGAGCAGGAGGACTTTCTCGCGGAGGACCCCCCAGGGTGGATGAACGACCTCCCCGAACCGTTCAGCCCCTCGGAGTACTCGGCGAAGGCGAACCTGGAGTACGTCAACGACCGGTTCGTCCGCGAGGACTCCCGGACGCAGATCCTGATACGGGGGAACGTGACGGCGCCGAACACGCTGACCCGGCTGAACGAGACCCGCGACGTCGCCAGCGGAAAGAACGTGACCCAGACGCTGTCGAACGGCGAAGCGGACATCAGGGACCCGCTGTCGGTGATGCGATCGGTCGCGGCCGACAACGAGACGTTCAACGCGACGTTCCGGGCGGCCGACACGGACAACGACACGATTCCGGACCAGGACATCGCGGCGCTGTACGACACGCTGTTCTCGGTGGCCCCCGGGGACGCCGCGGAAGTGATCCACCGGACTGACGACGGGACGTACCGCGCGGTCCGGATGGTCGTCTCGGTCACCGGCGGCGCCGACCAGGACGAGGTTACCACCCAGATGCGGGACGTCGCCGCACAGCTCGACGGCGGCGGCCTCCGGGCGACCGCGACCGGGAACGCGATCCTCAACAAGGTCGTCCAGGACGAGCTCTTGCGGACGGTGATCGAGAGCCTGATCATCACGCTCGTCACGATCTTCGTCTTCCTGATGATCATCTACCGGGTCACCGAGGGCAGCGCGACGCTGGGCGCGGTGACGCTGTTGCCGGTCGTGTTCAGCCTGACCTGGATCCTCGGGACGATGTACCTGCTGGGGATCCCGTTCAACGCGGTGACCGGGCTGATCACGAGTCTCACCATCGGGCTCGGGGTCGCCTACAGCATCCACATCTCCGAGCGGTACAACCAGGAGCTCGAGCGCACCGGGGACGTCCGGGAGGCGATGCGTACGGCGGTGACGGGCACCGGTGGCGCGCTCCTGGGGAGCGCGGCGACGACCGTCGGCGGATTCGGCGTCCTCGGGTTCGCCATCCTCCCGCCGCTCCAGCAGTTCGGCATCATCACCGGAATGACGATCATCTACGCGTTCCTCGCGGCGGTGCTGATCCTGCCGAGCCTGCTCGTGGTCTGGACCAAGTACGCCGGGCCGGAGTGGGCACGGGCGTCGCTCCGGGAGGCCGAATCCGGAGCGACTGTGGAAGGGAGTGAAACAGCTACGGGAGGGACTGAAGCGGCCGGAGGCACGGACCCGGTGGAGGGCCCCGAGACGGACGCCTTCGCCGAGGACGGGTTCGTGCCGGCAACGGAGGACGGACGGACGGAGGACGATTGAATGACGGGCGACGACCACCCGAAGCTCGATCGGAACGACGCATCGCCCGTCGAAACGGGGGCGGCGGCCGTCGAGGCGCTGAAGCGGTTCGGCCTCTCGACGTACGAGGCGCGGACGTTCGTCGCCCTCCAGAAACTCGAGGCCGGGAGCGCGAGCGAGATCGCCGAGATCGCGGACGTTCCCCGGTCGCAGGTGTACGGCGCGACCGACGAACTCGAGGATCGTGGACTCATCGACGTCCAGCAGGGCACCCCGACCCGGTACCGGCCGGTCGACATCGACGACGCCAGGGAACGCCTCTACGAGAAACTCCGAGACACCGGTGACGCCGCGTTCGCGTACCTGGAAGCGGTGCGTGGCGAGCGCGCGCGAGAGGCGACGGGCGGCGAGGCGATCTGGACGGTGGAGGGCAGGGGAGACGTCGCCGCCCGGTGTGGCTCACTGATCGGGGACGCCGACTCGGAAGTGGTCTACGCGACCGGCGATCCCGGGGCCCTCGACGAGGTGCGCGACGCGCTGGCGGCCGCGGTCGCACGCGACGTCTCGGTGACGGTCGTCAGCGCCGAGCGGCCGGTACTGGAAGCCATCGCGGAGTCCACCGAGGACGTCGAAACCCGGTTCATCCCCGACGACAGGGACCCCGGCATGAGCACGGGGCGGGTCCTCCTGGTGGACCGGGATACCGTCCTGCTGAGCGTCGGTCCGGCCGGTCTGGTGCCACGGGTCTCCGCCGAGACCGCCTTCTGGAGCAGCACCACGGGGTTCGCCAGGCTGCTCGCCGCGATCATCCGGGAGTGGTTCCAGGGCGTCGCTGCCGACTGACGGTGGCTCCAAGGCGTCACCGGGGGGACCGATCAGCGTTCGAGCAGGGCGACGTAGTGGGGTGATCCCTCCTCCCGGAGGACGTCCCGTACGGTCCAGCCGGCCGCCGTCGCCACCTCCCGGAACCGATCGGGCGAGAGCAGCAGGAACTCCAGTGTCCGACCCGTCAGGTCGCCGTACTCGAGGTGAAACGCCCGGCGCGCGAGCCCCGCCCGCACGTCGGGCCGAAAGCCGAAGAGGTCGGCACTTCCCGCGGGATCGAACGCGTCGACGGCCGCGCGACCCCGGGGTCCCGCGACCCGCCCGAACTCCGCGAGCACGCCGGTGATGCCGGGGAGCGACCCCGCGATCCCGATCTGCGTCCCGAACGCGGTGACGCTCCCGAAGGTTCCCGAGGGGACGGCCAGATCGAACATGTCCATCACGGCCGCGTTTCGCACCCCACGATCGCGTGCCGCCTGCACCGCGTGTGTGCTGACGTCGACCGCGAGCGTGTCGTACTCCTCCTGGAGCCTGAGCGCGTCCCGTCCCGCGCCACAGCCGACGTCGATCACCGGGCCACGCAGGAAGCGGTCGCGCTGGTAATCGAGCATCGCACGCCCGAGTGGATCCGGCCGGTCCATGCCCCCGTATTAGTTAGATAAAAATAAAATGCTACTGCGTCACGTGGTAACAAGACAGGAGGCCCACGCGACGGGCGCCCCACCCTCACAGGTGCCGAGTCAGTCCCAAAAGGAGCGCGTCCGGGCGTACTGACGCTCGCGGGCGAGGATGTCCCGGTAGAAGTCGTCCTCGTCCTCCCGGAGCTTCGCGATGATGCGGGCGGCGTTCGTCGGGCCGACGCCCCGCGCCGCGAGCGCGACGATGGCCTGCTTGCCGTGGGCCTGGACCAGGTTCGCCCGCCTGTGGGCGCGCTCGGTCACGTCGGCTTGCTCCTCGGACTTGTCGTTCGACTGCACCGCCTGAACTACCTCGTCGGCCATGGGATGCAGGGCGGCGATCCGGGTCGAGCCACAGTCGGGGCATGCGGGGTTCTCGGGGGCACGTTTCACCTGTGTCGTCCGCTCCCAGTCCTCACAGTGCAGACAGAGCAGTCGCACGCGGTCCTCCCGGAGCCGTTCTTTCACCGCCTCGATCACGCTCGCGTCGGCGTCCTCCGGCGTGAGGAGATCCTGCCCGCTCGACCGACCGGCCATCCCGATCGGCGTCCGCCCGTCGGCGGTGGCGAGCACGAGGCCGCCGTCTTGGAGCTCCGCGAGCAGTTCCGCGGCGCGTTCCGCGTCGAGGTCGTCGTGGAAGATCGACCGCACCGCCTCCTCGTACACCGGCGTGTCCTCCAGGGCGGCCAGCAGGCGGTTGACGCCGATCCCCTCGCCGCTGCCCTGCCAGCGTTTGAGCGCGCCGAACGTCGTCGCGATCTGTGAGAGCCTGAACCCCAGCGTCTCCGAGCGCTTCAGGGCGAGTTCGAGCAGCGACTCGACGTGGGCGGGGTCGGTGTCCAGCAGGACCTCGCGGACGTCCGCGGCGTCGACGTTCGGGGGGACGTCCAGTTCGACCCGGTAGGGGTCGATCTCCATGCCGACGGAGGAGCCGGCGGCCTGGCCGAGCAGGGAGGAGACCACGCGCCCGATCGTCTCGTTGGCCTGGTGGCCGGCGGCGACGTTGATCACGACCGTCCCTCCCGCCGCCTCGATCACGACCCGCTCGTCGGTCGGGGTCGGCTGGCCCTCATCCACCCCCTCCTCGATGGGTTCAAGCGCCTCCGCGATCGTGTCGGGATCGGCGGGGTAGCGCCGCGCGAGGTCGCGACCCACGCTCGCCCGGTCCGCGCCGGCCCCGAACTGGCTGGCTGCGACGCCCCGGATCTCGCCGACCTCTCCCGCGATCGCGCAGGGCACGGGAATCTCCTGGCCGGTCCAGGCGGGCACCTCGCCGCCGGGGTCCTCCATCGGCGTGGCCTTCACGCGGGCCTCCTCCTCGTCGACCTCCGCGATCCGCCACAGTTCGCCCCGCTGGATGAACGTCGCGCCCGGCTCCGCGAAGTCGACGACGAACCGCTCGTCGAGCGTGCCCACGCGCTCGCCGGCCGCCATGTCGTACACCTCGTAGGTCTCCTCGTCGGGGATCATCGAGAGGTTGCGGTAGAAGTACTGCCAGGTTCCCCGGCGCTTCTCGATGCGGTCGTCGTCCTCCTCGAGCCAGACGACACGGTTGCCCGCCAGTTCTCGCAGGACGGACTTGAACGCGCTCTCGGCCAGGTCGCGGAAGGGGTAGGCCCGCCGCACGATCCCGAGGGCCTCGCGGGCGCCCACCTCTCCCTCGTCCATGACGATCCCGGCGATCTGGTTGGCGACGGTATCCAGACTCCCGTGGTGGATGTCCGCGGGTTCACTCTCGCCCTCCAGGGCTCGGCGGGCGATCGCCAGCGCCTCCATCGTGTCGTCGCCGCCACGGGTCACGATGGTTCCCCTCGACACGCGGTCGGCGCGGTGGCCCGCCCGGCCCACGCGCTGGAGCAGGCGCGTCACCTCCCGGGGGCTCCCGTACTGGACCACGTGGTCGACGCGGCCGACGTCGATGCCGAGTTCCATCGATGAAGTACACAGGAGGGCGTCGATCTCGCCGGCCTTGAACCGGTCCTCGACGTCGATCCGGGCCTCCTTCGACAGCGAGCCGTGGTGGACGCCGACCGAGGCGTCGATCGACTTGAACCGCGAGCCCATCGCCTCGGCGGTCTGGCGGGTGTTCACGAACACCAGCGTCGATTCGTTCTCCGAAACGGTCTCCCGGATCACCCGGACGTGGCTCGCGATCTCGGGCTCGCAGACGAGTTCCGTCGCCAGGCGCTCGTCGCCGTCGATGACGTCCGGGCTCGTCACCTCGAGGTCGAGCAGGCTGCCCGCGTCCACCTCGATCAGCGCGGGATCGTCGCCGCCGGTGAGGAACCGGCCGACCTCTCCGGGGTCACCGACGGTCGCCGACAGTCCGATCCGGCGGAACTCCCCGGCGACCTCGCACAGGCGCTCGAGGCCAACGGCGAGTTGTGCGCCCCGTTTCGAGGCCGCGAGTTCGTGGATCTCGTCGATGACGACGTGTTCGGTACAGGAGAGCGCCTGGCGGAGTTTCTCGCCCGTGAGCATCGCCTGGAGCGTCTCGGGCGTCGTGACGAGAACGTCGGGCGGGTCCTGGGCCTGCTGTCGGCGCTGGTAGTCGGTGGTGTCGCCGTGGCGCACGTCCACCTCGAAGCCGAGTTCGTCGCCCCACCAGTCCAGGCGCTCGCGCATGTCGCGGTTGAGCGCGCGCAGCGGCGTGACGTACAGCGCCGAGATCCCCCACGCCGCGTCGCCGTCGGCGAGGGCCGAAAACACGGGAAGCATCGCCGTCTCTGTCTTGCCGCTCCCGGTCGGCGCGATCACGAGGCCGTCCTTGCCCGCCGCGAGCGGCGGGATGGCGCGGCGCTGTGGCTCCGTCGGCTCCGTGAATCCACGCTCCGTGAGGGCGTCCCTGACGGGCGCCGAGAGGTGATCGAAGACGCGTTTTCCCGTGGCGTCGCTCACTGGAATCCAATAGGTGCGTCGCCGGATTAAGCACACCGCTCCGCACGTCGCGGAGCGATCGATGCACGGCGGACTCGGGAACGACGCCGACCGCGTGGGCCTGCCGTGGACGGCCGATCGCTCGTACGATCAGCCCCATCTCACCTTGTCACAATGACTCGTGTAGGCAATTACCGTATCGACCGCCCGACTGCGGGCGGTCGGAGCGGTAACACGCTACACGAGTCATTATCATACTGCCGGCTGTAACTATTTCAAGATATTCGCGACCCGGGGTCGCGAAATGCTGTATGGACTTACAGCCGGCAGTATCAGGAAACCCGCCGGTACGCGCCGAGCCGGGTTCCATCGAGCAGGTACGCCTGGCCGCTCGTCAGACCCTCGGGGAGAAACGGCGCGAGAAATGACTGGCCCACGACGTTGATCCAGGTCCCGCCGGCGACGTCGTTGAACGCCGGGAACACCACGAGTTCACCCGCGATGTTCTCCGCCCCACCGTGGTTCTCGAACGCCCCCGGAACCAGGTCGCCGCGCAGCCAGGCGCGCTCGATGCGGCGCCCGCCGACCGTGTCTTCGAGGCGTACCTGGGGGTGCTCGTGGCCCACGCAGACCACGTCGGCGCACAACACGTCGGGATCGGGCCAGGTGTGGCCGTGCGCGAACCCCACGTCTCCGATCCGGACGCCGGCGGCGTCGGTTACCTCGGCGTCGATCGCCGACTCGATCTCGCCGTCGTGGTTCCCCTTCACGAGCAGGACCGGCACCCGGTCGGGGACCAGTTCGCCGAGCGCCCGGAGCTCCTCGCGCTCCGAGCCTCCGGGTTCGCCGATGTGGTGAGCGAGGTCGCCGAGAAAGACCAGCCGGTCGGGGTCAGTGCGGTCGAGTAGGGCGCGGAGGCGCTCGCGGCGCTCGGCGGCACGGTCATCGATCTCGACGCCGTCGTACCGGAGCGCGGCCTCGATCCCGGCGTGGTAGTCCGCGACCACGAGCGCGCGCTCGCCGTCGAGGTCCGCGACTGCGGCGGGTTCGTCCGGGACCGGTTCGACGCGCGCCATTCAGATGGCCTTCAGCAGGCCGTCGCCGGGCTCGTAGCAGGTACCGCTCATGAGCGCGTCCTGGATCGCGTCCTCGACCTCCTCCGGGTCGGCACCGTGTTCGTCGCTCACGGTCTCGATCACGGCCTCCCGATCGGCGCCGTCGCCCGAGTCTAGGTCGCGCATCGCGTCGACGACCGCGTCCTCCAGATCGACGTCGGCAGCCGGCTCCTCAACCTCCTCCGGTTCGTCGGACGGTTCCGGTTCGTCGGTCGTCCCCGGATCCCCGGTGGTCGCCCCTTCCTCCTCGGGTTCCGGTTCCCCCGCGGATCCGGTAGCCGCGGACTCCGACGCATCGAGGTCGGACGCACCGGGCTCTTCGATCTCCGCGCCGGTGTTGAAGTCGGTGCCGAACTCCGACTCGATCTCCTCGCGTTCCCCCTCGTCGAACTCGTACATCTCGTCGGTCGCCGCAGCCGCTTCGCCGGTCTCCCCCTCCGACTCGTCGGTCACGTCTCCCGGCTCCCCGGTCACCTCGATCCCCGCGTCGGACGCGTCCACCGACGTTGTACTCTCCTGATCCTCGGACGCACCGCCCCGATCGGCGTGAGTCGACGTAACTGGATCGAGGTCGCTATCGATACCGGCCGGCTCCGTGGCTGGCTCCGTGCCCGACTCG
>CAYSJP010000032.1:3787-14203 GCA_964431395.1 uncultured Halobacteriales archaeon | reverse complement strand
CTGAACGGGACCCCGTCGGTACCGCACTCTCATAATGACTAGTGTAGCGTTTTACAGCTCCGACCGCCCGCAGTCGGGCGGTCGATACGGTAATCGCCTACGCTAGTCATTATCACGGAGAGGCAGACGCCGAACGGGAGGGCGACACGGTGTTTTTAGTGCGACGATGCGGGAGAGGCAGTATGGCGGAGTACGAAACCGATCATCGGCTGGACGTCGACGACGGCCCGGGCCATCGCGTCTGGAACAACGACCACGACCCGGTCCTCGCGGTCGATCCCCCCGTCGTGATCGAGTTCGGCTGTCCGGACACGAACGGCGGTGAGGTGACCGGGACGACGACCGCAGAGGACCTCGAGGACGCCGACTTTCCCGGGCACTTTCTCACCGGGCCCGTCGAAGTCGGGGGCGCGGAGCCGGGCGACGTCCTGGAGATCGAACTCCTGTCGGTCGCCCACCGGGGGTACGGCTACACGATCGTCCCGCCGGGGGAGTCGGGGGACGGACTCCTCCCGGGGGAGTTCCCGGAACCGGCGATCCACCACTGGGACCTGGAGGGCAACGTCGGCCAGTTCGTCGGGGGGATCGAGGTGCCGCTCGCGCCGTTCCCGGGCATCCTCGGCGTCGCACCCGAACGGGACGGCGACCTGTCCACGACCCCACCGCGGCGGGTCGGCGGGAACCTCGACGTGAAGTACCTCACCGAGGGGGCGACGCTTTTCCTCCCGGTCGAGGTGGCGGGCGCGCTGTTCAGCATCGGCGACGGCCACGCCGCCCAGGGCGACGGCGAGGTGTGTCTCACGGCCATCGAGGCGCCGCTGGACGTGACCGCCCGGCTCGACCTCCGGGAGGACCTGGAGATCGACTACCCGCGCCTGGAGTCGCCGGGATCACCCATCAGCGCCGGTGGACCGGCGTTCGCGACGACCGGCATCGGCTCGGACCTCATGGAAGCCACCAGGGACGCGATCAGGGGGATGATCGATCACCTGACCGCGAACTACGGGCTGTCCCGGACGGAGGCGTACATGCTCTGTTCGGTGCTGGTCGACCTGAAGATCAACGAGGTCGTGAACGCACCCAACTGGGTCGTCTCCGCACACGTTCCCGAAGAGCCGCTCGAACCGGCCGGGAGCAACCGGTGAAGGCCCCGCAATCGTGGCCCGAAATATAGAAAATACATACTGTATATAAATATAGTATTTCTCGGCCACCGTCGAGCGTCGAACACACCCGGGTTCCGCGGCTCCGACGCATGAGACGGTTCTATACGACCCGAACAGGCGGAATAACGCCGATTTCTCCGCGGGATCGGGTCCGATTCGGGACTGTATCGGTCGCACGATCCGGTACACGACGAAATCAACGAAAGGAAGGACTGAAACGCCCGAACACACGGGAGATCGAAACCACGGTTCTGCGAGTCTGCGGTATTTTCGGGATGACGGAATCGTACTGTAAAGCTATTATATTTGCACATAGTATGGGAATATTATATTTTCCGACGCGATCCCGGTTTCGCGACACCCGCCGCCGGGAACTGGCCCGAGAGACGGGGTCTCGGCGCCGGGAGCGCCGGCGAACCAAACGCCTTTGCACGGCCAAACCTAACGGTCTCTCGAATGGCAATCGTGTCGGATCTGCTGGGATCGGTGTCCCTCCTCCAGTGGGTGTTGTTCGGGATCGTCGCCTACTGGCTCGGGGTGGTCTGGCTGCGTCGTCAACGGCTCCTCCCGTCGTTTGTCGGCACACAGGGGCCGATCCTCACGTTACACACGAAGCGGTTCCACGACCTGCTCGATCGGCTTGCCGCGCCAAAGCGGCTCTGGCGGGCGTGGGGCAACTTCGGGATCGGCATCGCGCTGGTCGTGATGCTCGGCTCGCTCGTGTTCTTCGTGTTCGCCGCCGTCGTGACGCTCCAGAACCCGCCCCAGCAGTCCGCGATAAACCAGCCGCGGAACGTGCTCGTGATCCCCGGAGTGAACGACTTTCTGCCCCTCTCGGTCGCCCCGGAGATCGTGCTGGGCCTGCTGGTGGGCCTGGTCATCCACGAGGGTGGCCACGGGATCATGTGCCGGGTCGGCGACATCGACGTCGAGTCGGTCGGGCTCGCCTTTCTCGCCGTCATCCCCGTCGGGGCGTTCGTCGAGCCGAGCGAGGAGAGTCGCCGCCGCGCCGACCGGGGTGATCAGACCAGGATGTTCGCGGCCGGCGTCACGAACAACTTCGCGATCACCGTCGTCGCCTTCGCGCTCCTCTTTGGCCCGGTGATCGGCGCGATCGGCGTCGCCCCCGGCGCGCCGATCGGCGGTGCCCTCCCCGGCACGTCAGCGGCGGCGGCCGACGTCGGGTACGGCGACCGCATCACGGCGATCAACGGCACCGAAATCGATGACTACGATCACATGAAGCGCGTGCTGGGCGACCTCGAGTCCGGGACCGTCGAGGTCGAGATCGACGACGGCGACGAGACGCGGACCGTCGTCGTCGAGCGCGAACTCGTCGTGACGAGCGTGTTCCGGAACGCGTCGTTCGGTGATCCCGGCGTCCTGGATCCGGGATCGACGATCGTCGCGGTCAACGACACCACGATCGAGACCGAGCAGGCGTACCGCGAGGCCCTCGAGGGCCGGACCGTCGCACGGTTGACGACGGGCGAGAACGAGACCACGACCGGGGCCGTCGGCATGGTCGTTCTGGTCGCGGAGGACGGGCCGCTCGCCGGATCCGTGCCCGCCGACTCCTGGGTGACGATCATCCGGATCGACGGCCAGCGGGTGTACGATGCCGAGGGGCTCGACGCCGCGCTCGCGGACACCGACCCCGGCGAGACGGTCCCCGTCGAACTGCACCGGAACGGGGAGCGGGAGACCCACGAGGTGACCCTCGACGAGCAGGACGGCAGCGGGTTCCTCGGGGTGTTCACCGCGACCGCAGGTGGGTACGGGGGCGTGGACGTCGACGAACTCGGCACCGAACCCTACCCGGCGGGGACGTACCTCCAGGCTCTCGGCGGCGAGGGGAGCAGCGGCTCCTTCTTCGGGCGGATCATCGCCTCGCTCCAGCTCCCGCTCGCCGGCCTCGTTGGCGTTCTGCCGTACAACTTCGCCGGGTTCACCGGCGGCGTGGGCAACTTCTACGTCGTCGAGGGACCGCTGTCGGCGCTGGGCGGCGCCGTGTTCTTCTTCGCGAACGTCCTGTTCTGGACGGGCTGGATCAACCTCAACCTCGGCGTGTTCAACTGCATCCCCGCGTTCCCGCTCGACGGCGGACACATCCTGCGGACCTCGACGGAGGCGGTCGTCTCCAGGCTCCCCGTGGAGGGGGGCCGGCGGCTCACGACGACGGTCACCACGAGCGTCGGGTTGCTCATGCTCGCGAGCCTGCTTCTCACCCTGTTCGGCCCGCAACTGCTCCAGTGATCCGGGGCACGGCTCCGGGCGTGATCCCGGTTCGCGGCGCGACTCAAAACCCCCAAGACGACCGAGTCCCTCCGACCGGACATGGAACGACGGGAAGCGCCACCCACCCGGGAAGGCTGGTTCGCCCTGCACGACTTCCGCACGATCGACTGGGACGCCTGGCGCGAGGCGCCCGAGCGCGAGCGCGAGGCCGCACTCGAGGAGGGCAAGGCGTTCCTCGCGGCCGCCGAGGCCGTCGAGGACGCCGAGGACGGGGCCTCCATCACCTACGGGGTGACGGGCCACAAGGCCGACCTCCTCGTGGTCCACCTCCGGGAGACGATGGCGGAGGTGAACGCCCTGGAGCGCCGATTCGAGGGCACCGCGCTGGCGGCGTTCACCGAGCGCACACACTCCTACGTCTCGGTCACGGAGGCCTCCGGATACACCAACGACGAACTCGACCCCGACGAGATCGACGACGCCGGCCTCGCCAACTACATCGGCATGCGCCTGCACCCGACGGTCCCCGACGCGGAGTACGTCTGTTTTTACCCGATGGACAAGCGCCGCGACCCCGAACAGAACTGGTACGACCTGCCCTTCGAGGAGCGCGCCGAGCACATGGAGAGCCACGGCGAGATCGGGCGGGACTACGCCGGCGAGGTCACCCAGATGATCACCGGCTCGATCGGGCTCGACGACTGGGAGTGGGGCGTCACCCTCTGGTCGAACGACCCGGCGAAGTTCAAGAACCTCCTGTACGAGATGCGCTTCGATCCCTCGACGTCGAAGTTCGCGGAGTTCGGGCCCTTCTACACCGGCCAGCGCCTGGAGCCGGCACGGTTGGGGGCGTTCCTCGCCGGGGAGTCCCTGGACGCCGGGGACGAGGGTGACGAGCACCGCGGCACCGGGGGCGACGCCGGCGACGCGACCCCTCACGGCGACGACGACGGCGCCACGGCCTCATCTCCCGGGACGGGCGACGACGGCGCCACACCCCCGCCGGCCGAAACGGGCGACGGCATCCGGGGGGAGTTCGAGGAGATGGACATCTACGCCGGGCAGCCACACGGCGAGGACGTGTACGCGCTGGTGCTGTACTCCGAGGCAGACCCCGAGGGGCTGTTC
This sequence comes from uncultured Halobacteriales archaeon, assembly GCA_964431395.1. Taxonomy (GTDB): domain Archaea; phylum Halobacteriota; class Halobacteria; order Halobacteriales; family Hikarchaeaceae; genus CAYSJP01. The sequence goes on along the minus strand of CAYSJP010000032.1, from coordinate 9,671 downwards.
GAGGAACTCGAGGGGCTCCGCGGGAACTTCGAGCACTACGACACCCACGTGCAGTCGTCGGTCTACGGGGACGGTCGGGGCGACCGGAGCGCGGTGGTGAGCATCTGGGAGACCGAGCGGGCGGCCGAGACGGCCGGGGGGTTCCTCGCGGACCTCCCGGGGATCGTCGGGCGCGCCGGCGAGGAGTCCGGGTTCGGCACGATGGGCATGTTCTACACCGTCAAGCCCGACTACCGCGGGGAGTTCACCGAGAAGTTCGACGTCGTGGGCGACCTCCTCGGGGAGATGGACGGCCACCTCGACACCCGCCTCATGACGAACGTCGAAAACGAGAACGACATGTTCATCGCGAGCCAGTGGGAGGCAAAGGAGGACGCCATGGCGTTTTTCCGCTCGGAGGAGTTCGCCGACACCGTCGACTGGGGGCGGGACGTGCTGGCCGACCGCCCGCGGCACGTGTTCCTGGCGTAGGGAGCGTGGGGGACGGTTCGCGTCGTGTGAGGAGACGTCGGCGAGATATCGCGATCAGAACGGCAGTCGGTCGCGGATCGCATCGAGGATCGACTCCTCCTCACCGTCGTCGCTCTCGTCGGGCATCACGCGCTCGTCGGGCTTGATGACGTGGCCGTCGTCGGCCCGCTCGACCTCGATGAGCCCGTCGCGTTTGAGTTCGGTCAGCGCCTCCTCGATGGCGTCGATGTCGGCGTCGACGAACGCCCGGAGTTCCAGCACCGTCATCCCCTCCTCGCCGCGATCGATCAGGGCGTGGAGGATGTCGGCCTCCTCGTCGGCCTCGCGGTCCCGGATGACTTGCCGCCCGTCCATATCTCCGTTTGGAGGTCCTCTGTGATACGTCTATCCCCCGCAGGAGGGTAGCCTTTTTGCCGCCGGCCGGGGTATGACGGGGTAATGGCACTCAGGTGTATCATCGGGCACGACTACGGCGAACCGCAACGGACGGAGGAACGCGAGGAGCGCGGCGACGAACTCGTCGTCACCGTCCGCGAGTACCGGGAGTGCCGGACGTGTGGCCACGAGAAAACGATCAGCGAGAACACCGAAGTCAGAACGAGCGAGCCGGCCGACGGGAGGGGGCCCCCGGGAGCGTCGGACACGCCGGAGTACGGGGAAGCGTCCGACGCGCCACCCGGAGGGACCGCGGAGGCGACCGGCGAGGCGTCGGGCGGGATCGGCGAGACGTCCCATCCCTCGGTGGATCCGGACGGGTCGGCGGGCGATTCCACGGCCGGCGGGGCCGGGGGTGCTGGCGCGGCCGGCGGTACGGGCGCGACGCCGGAGGACTCCCCCGACGCGACCGGGGATCGCGGGCCGGCGGAGGACGGCGACACCGACGACGTGACCGCCGCCGAGGACGACGGGGTCATCCTCGAGGACGACACGGCCGACGACGAGCGCGAGCGCGGCGAGTGGCCGGGGGCCGACGGGGCGGAGGCCGAGGAGGGGACCGGCGGGGAGCCGGCGAGGACCGGCCACGGCGACTGGCCGACGCCCGACGTCGAGGACGAGGGCTACGACGCGGAGCTGTCCTCGGGCGGGCCTGGCGAGAGCGTCGAGTTCGGCGGCGGCCTGAAGCCCGAGCGGGCGGAGTCGGACGCGGCGGCCGGCGGCGGATCGTCGCCGGGCGATGAGGACAGCAACGCGAAGGTCGGGGGCCAGGCGGCGAACGCCGGTTCCGGGATCGCGCGGGCCGACGCGGAGCCCGCGGCCCGAAAGCCGCCGGCCGGGTCCGACGCCGTTCTCTCGTGTCCCCGGTGTGGCTACACCGCACCCTCGCTCGAGTCCTCGCTCCGGCCCGGGGACATCTGTCCGGACTGCGGGATGGGGTACCTGACGGAGCGCGAGGAGTGACGACGCTCCGGAGCGTTCGAGGGTTTCGGGAGCTTACGGGCCGGAGACGAGGGCGAAACTGGTAAGCCGTCGCCAGTAGACGTACCCCGTATGAAGGAGTACAAGATGCGCCGCGGCGAGTACTTGGAGGAGCGGATCCCCGATCTGGAGGGAACGATCGAGGAGTACTTCGGGCCGATCACCGGCACCACCGAACACAAGGGAAGCGACCTGTTCGTCGTCGAGGAGCCCGACAACCCCGTCTTCGAGCGGATCGTCGTCGGGGCGGTCGCCTACAGCGGCAAGAAGGACAGGCTCGCGGTCGAGTTCGCGGAGTCCGATCCGACGGAGCTCGGCCCCGAGGAACTCGAGGCCGCGGAGGAGGCAGTCTCGCTGAAAAACGAGTTTCTGCTGGAGGCGACCGCTCGCGACGCCAAATCCAGGCGCGATTCGATGAAACGCGACGTCGAGGACGAGTCGCCCGATATCTGAACGCCGGGTTCGTCACCGGAGTTACCCCGTCGCAGTCGGCGTCACCGAGGGACCGTTCTCAACGGGTTCGGCCGAGTTTGCGCCGGCTGATCGAGACGCCCGCGGGCGTGACGATCAACTGGTCGTCGCCCTTCTGGACGATGTCGCCGCCGACCTCCTCGGCGACCTGGCGGAGTTCGTCCGTGATGCGCTCGACCGTCGCGTCCTCGGTGCGGAGGCGCGTGATGTCGGCGATCACGAGATCACCGTCGTAGACGGCGTCCTTGATGTCGATGACGTCCTCCTGGTCGTCGATCTCCGCGACGTGGACTTGCATGGCCGCTCCCTCCGGCGCGGCCACGTCGTCGACGTCGAGTTCGGCGTACTCCCCGGTCCCTCGCGACTCGCCGCCGAGGATTTTTTCCATGAATCCCATATCAACCGTGTAGGCGACCCGAACCGCAATAGTTCTTGTCCTCCGTCTGACGCGGGGCGTTCGACGCGGATCACTCTGGAGCCGTTCACTCGATCAGGTCGACGTATATTTCCGTCAGCTCCCGGTCCCCGAGGTCGTCGATGTCCTCGAGGCGCTCGTCGAAGACCACATCACCGCGGTACAGCACCGTCATCGCGTCGAGGATTTCCCGGAACAGGGAGAGCTGGTGGGAGGTGACCAGAAGCAGGCGATCGCCGGTGACGTACGAATCGAGAAACGCGAGCAGCCGGGGCTTGGACTCGTCGTCGACGTCGGCGAAGGGCTCGTCGAGCACGACGACGTCCGGCCGGTCGATGAACGCGAGCGCGAAGTCGAGCTTCTTCGCGAGGCCGTCGGAGAGGTCCCCCGCGAGGCGGTTCTCGAGGCGGCCCAGGCCACAGCGCTCGATCAGATCCTCGACCCAGGATTCCTCGGCGCCGGCGAGCGAGCCGAACGTCCGGAGGTTCTCCCCGACGGTCAGTCCGGGGTAGAACTGCGGCTGCTGGAACCCACACCCCAGAGTGACGTCGGGCAGGGAGACGGATCCCGAGGAGGGGCTCGTGAGCCCCAGCAGGATCCGGAACAGCGTCGTCTTCCCCGAGCCGTTCGGGCCGATCACGGCGTGGACGGTCCCGGGCTCGAAGGTGGCGGAGACGCCCTTCAGCGCCCGGACGGACCCGTATGCCTTCTCGAGGTCGTCGAGTTCGATCGGATCCATCAGCGATCCCCCCGTTCCGTCCGGGCTGGCGTGGCTCCCATAGTCACGTCCCCCGTTTGTACCACTCGACGGAGAGTTTCAGGACGAGGAGCGTCACGAGGGTGAAGCCGATCAGCGGGCCCCACCAGTCCGAGAACGTTCCCGTGTCGACGCCTTTCAGCATGTGGCTCCGGGCGATGATCATCGAGTAGTGGGTCGGCATCGTGCGGGCCGCCTCCCGACCCCACGCCGAAAAAAAGCCCGCGGGGTACGCCAGGTTCGACAGGCCGAGGAGAACGAAAAACAGGACGACGTTGATCACGCGCCCGACGTCCGAAAAGCGCGTGAGGAGCATGACCGAGAGGCTGATCGCGGAGAGATACAGAAAGGCGAGCAGGTACGTCCCGACGAGGGGGAGCGACAGCGGCTGCAGGGAGTGGCCGACCAGGGTGCCGACGCCGTACACCACGAGGATCGTTACGAGGACGAACGGGACGAGGAGCGCGAACTTGGCCGCCAGCATCGCGTCGACGGAGGATTCGAGGCGCAGGCGGTCGATCGCGCTGCGCTCGTTCGCGACGTTGTACGGGACGTACGTGAACGCAAGCAGCATCAGGAGGATCATCAGGAAGATCGGCAGGAGGTACGCCGGGAGGTCCGTCGCCGTGCCGAGGACGCGTCGCTCGGCGGTCACCTCGCCCGGAAGCTGTCGGTCGATGCCGACCGCGAGGATGCTGAGCAACGCCCTGGAGGGGACGCGGTAGGGAGTGATCCGGCCATCGACGTTGAGCACGATCGTCGAGGCGGTTCCGCGGGCGCCCACCTCCCCGGGCACCTCGATCACGGCGTACACCTGTTCGCGTTCGAGGTCCGCGAACGCCCGCTCGCTGGACTCGTAGGTGATCGGATCGGAGAACTCCGCGACGCGGATCGCACCGACCACGATGTCGGTGTCGTCCTCGGTGGCTCCGTCGACGCCGACGACCGCGATGGGCGTGTTCTCCGGGAAGGTGTGCTGGAAGAACAGCGTCCCGGCGCCGAACGCCGCCGGGAGGACGATCAGCAGGACCGCGAGCGTCCCCAGGTGGTGTCTGCTCCAGGCGAGTTCCTTCCGGAGGAGCGTCGGGAGTTTCATCGTGTGTCGAGCGGCTCGATGGGGTGGTTCGCCGCGGGGTCGTATCAGTACGTCGAAAGGCAGTGGCACCTATCCGGCGTCGAAAGGCCGCGGCCACGAACGACGAGAGCCCCGGGGAGCCGCCTACACCGGAAGGTCGATGCCGTACCCCGGCTCAGAGGGGCTCTCCGTGGGGGTCATCGAGACGGGCGTCCCGGCGAACTCCTCGGCGATCAGGTCGATGATCTCCCTGATCGACGCCAGGTCGTTCGCGTAGTCGACGCTCACGCTCCGTCCGTCCTGTTCGACGGAGATGGCGTCGAGTTCGGCCGCCAGGTCCTCGTCCTCGACGTTTCGCTTCGTCGACGCGATGGCGCCGTCGATGACCTCGACGACGTGCCCGGCCGACTCCTCGGTCTCGGCCGTCATCGACGCCGTCATGCTCATGTCGCCGCCGTCGGTGTAGAAGACGAGCGCGCCACCCTGGAGTTCCTCGAGGCGCTCGGGCTGGATCTCGACGTCACCTTCGCCGACCGTTCCCTGTGGGAGACTGTCCTGGGGGAGGTTCTCCGGGACCGTACTGGCCATCTTCAGCAGGCCGCCGCGGACCCCCGAGTAGACGTCCCGGAGTTCGTCGGCGGCGCTGTTCGTGTCGCCGGCCGCGACGTCGAGGGCATCCTCGACCGCCTCCTCGGTGCCGGTGACGTACTCGCCGTCCGCGATGACGCCCATCCGAGCGGGCGGGTTCTCCGACTCCATACCCGAGGGGGGCGTCTCCTCGCCGGCGGGGACCGGCTCGTACACCGTGTAGCCGTTGTACTCGCTCGACTCGAGCTCGAACTGGTCCGCTTCCGACTCGATCGTGGAGACGATGTCGTCCTCGCTCCACCCCGCCGTGAACCACGTCCCGCTGTACTGTGTGGCCGTCTGCTCGATCTCGTCGGGCTCGGGCGTCGCCGTCCCCGGCGTCTCCGGGGTCTTGCTGAAGCCGAGCGACTCCTCCATCTCGCGGGGGTCGAGCCCCGTTTCCTCCTCGATGTCGTCGAGCATCTCCTCCTTGTCGGCGGGGCCGTCGTAGTCCTCCTGCTCCCCGGCCGTGCTGAACACCTCGTTCAGGAACCCCTCGACGGTGTCGTCCGCGATCATCCCGCCGACGTCGGCGTACGTGACGCTCGTCGCGCCCTCCGGGACGACGTCCAGGGTGTCCGCGTCGTCGCCGCCGTTGCCGCCGTTACCGCCGTCGTCTCCGTCGTCACCACCACAGCCGGCCAGCCCGACC
>CAYSJP010000032.1:0-3687 GCA_964431395.1 uncultured Halobacteriales archaeon | reverse complement strand
CCGGATTTTTCACCCTGGTGGCCCTGCGGGCAGGTGTGACTTTCAGCATCTGTGTGCGCGAAGCGTACGAAACCCCCGAGGGGGACGCCGAGACCCGCTTCGGCGTCGCGGTGACGACCCGACTGCCCGGCGTCGGGACCCTGTGCCCGTTCGCCAACGAGCACGGCGCGGTCGCGACCCAGAGCCTCGTGAACGTCGACCTCGGGCGCAGGGGCGTGGCGTACCTCGCCGACGGCCTCGCGGTCGGGGACGCCCTCGAGGCGTTGCTGAACGCCGACGAGGGGTCGGCGAACCGCCAGCTACACGGCGTCGACGCCGGGGGGGAGTTCGCCTTCTCCGGGGAGGACTGCAAGCCGTGGTACGGCCACCGGATCGGGGAGAACTACACCGTCGCCGGCAACCTCCTGACCGGCGAGGAGGTGATCGCGGAGACCGCGGCGGCCTACGAGGACGGCGCGGCCGACGGGGCCGACGTCGAGGCCGACGCCCCACTCGCGGAGCGTCTGATCGACGCCCTCGCGGCGGGCCACGCGGCCGGCGGCGACAAGCGCGAGGATCTCCGGGTCCAGAGCGCCGCCCTGCTCGTGCGCACCACGGAGGACCGCGAGTCCGATCCGTTCTACGACGACCTGCGCGTCGACGCGACCGAGACGCCGGTCACGGATCTGCGGGAGACCTACGAACTCGCCCGGGAGGGGTTCGAGGCGGCGCTCGAACGCGCCGAGGAACGGGAAGACGAGGAGGAACCGACGGGCGACGGGGACGGCTCTACGGAGTGAACGCGTACAGGTCGTCACCGACGTGGTGGATGGAGTCGACGACCTTCCCGGAGTCGCCGAGCATCTCCCCGCTCGGCACCCGGGCGCGCCCGACCGCGAGCACCTTGCCGTGGGTCTCCTCGGCGACCAGAACGAGGTCGTCCGCCCCGATGTCGTCGGTCGTCTCGGTGATCCCGGGGCGCATCACGTCGGCGCCGTCGGAGACGAACGAGACCGCGCCCGCGTCGACGATGACGATCCGCTTCGTCGGATCGGCGGCGTTGGCACCCCTGACGGTGGGTGCGGGTTCGTCGTCCAGGTACACCGCGACCGGGTCGCCCCCGGCGAGCACGAGGTCAGTCTCCTCGTCGGCGATCTCCACGCGCTCGTACCCCTCGGCGTCGAAATCGATGCCGAATCCGGCCGCGAGGGCGTCTTCCAGGTCCCGGACCGCGTCGCTGCGGAGGTGGTGACGGGAGCTGATCTCCATGAACGGGGCTGTGGCTGCGCACGATATAAAGGGCGCGGACCGGATCAAGGGGGCACGGATCGGAAACGCGACCGAGGGGGAACGAACCCGAAACTCAAACGATCGCTGTAGCGTGAACAAACGATAAGTACACCCCGCTCGAAGGCCCAGTCATGCTCGGACGGGGCGGGGACGACGAGACGGTCACCTGCCCGGCGTGCGGTCGCACGCTGGATCGGGAGGACGCGCGCGAGTACGACAAGTACGGCGATCGCTTCGACAGGCGGGGGAAGTCCTTCGAACACCTGTGTAAACCCTGTCACGACGACCTCTGCCTGCAGGGTCGGGACGGACTCGAGGCCACCCTAGTGAAGATCGGTGCGGGCAAGCACGCGGACGCGGAGTTCTTCGAGCGGTTCGCGGCCGAGAGCGAGGGCCGGGACGGGTCGATCGAGGAGCGGTGAGAACGAGGGCGCGACGACGCCGGGGTCTACGGGCGGTGCAGGCCCGGGACTCGACGCCGAGGCGGTTCACACCGACAGGACGGGCTGGCTCGCGTACAGCAGCACGTGCTCGGCGGCCTTCTCGAGGACGTCCCCGGAGCGGTGTCCCGACTCCCGCGGGATGACGAGAAAGTCGGCGGCGATCTGTTCGGCGGCGTCGAGGATGACGTTTCCCGGGTGGACGAGCTTCCGGCGCGTCGAGAAGCCGTAGGCCACCGAGTGGGAGACGGGCACATCGTCGCCGGCGACGGCGGCCTCGACGGCATCGACCTGGGCGCGTCCCTCGGCGGCCATGTCCTCGGAGTCGACGACGCCGGTCTCGACGGCCCGGGTGACCGTCTCGCCGAGGACGTAGATGGCGTGCAGCGACGCGTCGTACTCCGCGGCGACCGTGCCGGCGTACTCGGCGGCGGTGACGGACTCGTCGCTCCCGTCGGCGGCCACGAGCACCGTGTCGACCTCGGGAGACGCGTGCATGGTCGTCAGTGGTAGGCGGGGGGAGAAAAACCCACCGAGCCGGGTGCTCCGGTGCCGGAGCCGATCGGGCAAGCGATGCGGGCGCCTCGACGTCAGGGCGGACCCCACGACGGTGTCGCCGGGTGGGCTGTTACACGGGGAGCGACTCGTCCTCGACGACCGTGGCCATCGCGAAGTTCGGGTGCAGGTCCTCGATCTCGATGGTCACCTCGTCTCCGACGTCGGTGTCGGGGACGATGACGACGTAGCCACGCTCGACGCGGGCGATCCCATCGCCCTGGTCGCCGAGGTTCTCGATCTCGACGGTCCGGCGGTCGCCTTCCGCGACGGGCGGATCCCGTGGTTCGCTTTCGTCGGTCCGGTTGTTCTCGCCGGTCGAGGCGGAGCCGTCGGAGCCCGATCCGGACATCGGCAACAGCGCGACGCGGTACTGGCCACCGGCCTCGACGTCCCCGTTGCGGAGTTCGCGGTCGGGCACGTCGATGACGTGAACGCCGTCGTGATTCTCGATGCGCGCGGTATACAGACAGAGGAGGTCTTCTGGTATCTCCACGTATCTATCCCTCAAGATACGGTACGGAACCACCCCTCTTCATTCTTGTCGTTGCTCGAACACGGGCATGAAGGGCTACGCTCATGGGGATCGACGGCGAACGGTCGGGCATGAGACGGGTTATGGCCCAGGGGACCTTCGACATCCTGCACCCGGGCCACCGGCACTACCTCGAAGAGAGCGCCGCCCTGGGCGACGAACTGGCGGTCGTGATCGCCCGTGACTCCCGGGTCGCGACCCGGAAGGACGTGTTCCTCGACGAGGAGAGCCGCCGGCGCGTGGTCGAGGGCCTCGGCGTCGTCGACCGCGCCATCCTGGGCTCCGAGGAGGACCTCTTCGCGTCGGTCGCCGAAATCGACCCGGACGTGATCACGCTCGGCCACGACCAGGGCTACGAGATCGACGCGCTGGAGTCCGACCTCGCGTCCGCCGGATTCGAGGGGATCGACGTCGTCCGGATCGACGCCTACGACGGGCCGGGCGTGACCTCCTCCAGCGACGTGAAGGCCCGCATCCTCGCGCGGTACGGCGACGAGGCCTTCGAGTCGACCGCGGGGGAGTAGGCATGTACGACGCCATCGTCCTCGACAACGACGGAATCATCACCGAAATAACCGATCGGAACGTGCTCCGGGAGGCGATCCGGGACGCCTTCGACGCCGCGGGCGTGCCGAACCCACCCGTCGAGCACGTCGACGCGCTCCACGGCACCACCGTCCCGGACGTCCGTCGGATCTGTGCGGAGCACGGGATCGATCCCGGGCCGTTCTGGCGCCACCGCGACGACGAGGCCGCGCGCCGGCAGAAGGACATGATCCGCCGGGGAGAGAAACCCCTCCACGACGACCTCGACGCCGTACTCGATCTCGAGGCCGACATCGGGATCGTGAGCAACAACCAACGCGAGACGGTGCGGTTCATCGTCGA